>JAYTYR010000018.1:0-1765 GCA_043742265.1 bacterium
GCCCTTATTTATATAGGTTAATATTAATTCTGTTATTTTTTATACCCCTATTTGTATCCCTTGAATATATTGCCACCAATAAGTAATAAAACTTGCAAATTTAAGCAAATTTCATTACAACACAACGGCATCCACAATACCCAAATAAAAAAATGTGTTAGATAGCATTACCCTAGGACACATGGTACTAATATTTCTGTTCCCAGTTACTGCCTAATGTACCTGTGATTTAATAGGAAAATTAGATTTGATATTGAAAGTCTGCTAAAAGCTATTTATAGCAATTTGTGGCTATAATTTTGTCTGCATACTTAAGAAGGTTAATAATGGCAAGCACTAGACTTTCAAAATCAAAAATAATAGCAGGCTTGCAATGCCCTAAACGTCTTTGGCTACAGGTGCATCGACCAGACCTTTTAAAAGAATCAGAACAAACTCAACAGTCCTATGACAACGGAAATCAACTAGGTCGTATCGCACAGGGCTTATATCCAAATGGTAAATTGATTGGAGATATTTTCAATCCGTCAAAAGCTATAGCGGACACTCAAGAGGCACTAATCAGGTCTCCATCAGCTCCAGTTTTTGAGGCGGCTTTCAGACATGCTGATGTGTTGATTCGAGCTGACCTTACTTTAAATGATAACGACGGGATGCGTGTCGTTGAAGTAAAATCATCAACTTCAGTAAAAGACTATCACCTAAATGATTGTGCTATTCAATCGTGGGTAATCGAAAGTGCTGGATATAAACTTAAGCAGATAGAGCTTGCACATGTCGACTCATCATTTGTGTATAAAGGTGATGGCAACTATCTGGGATTATTAAGTTATGAAAACGTCACAGAGCAAATTAGACCGCTTAAACAGCAAGTCAAAGACTGGGTGGTTAACTTCAAAAATGTTTTAGATTCAGACATGCCTGAAATTAAAACAGGAACTCAATGCCGTACACCGTTTGACTGCCCATTCAATGAATTTTGCAATCCTAATCCGCCTGAGTTTCCATTAACGCTCTTATCGTATAGCAAGAAGTTTATTCAGGAAATGCAAAATCAAGGAATAACCGATGTGCGGGATGTGCCACAAGAAAAGTTGAACACCGAAAAACAGCATCGTATTTGGCAAGCAACTGTCAGTGGCAAAGCAATCATTAATAAAACATTGATTCTGGAGCTTACCCTATTAGATTATCCTCGCTACTACTTGGATTTTGAAACAATAGGCTATGTCGTCCCCATATGGGAAGGCACAAGTCCATATCAACCGTTACCATACCAATGGTCATGTCATGTTGAAACCAGCGATTCTGGCAAACTGGGACACTTTGAATACTTGGATGTTTCAGGCAATCCGCCAATGAGAGGATTTGCCGAAAGCCTGATTAAGGACATAGGTGTTTTTGGTCCGATTTTAGTCTATAGCAGCTACGAGCATGGCGTTATTACGCAACTTATCAAACTTTACCCTGACTTGACTGAACCACTTAACCGTATTATTGACCGTCTTGTGGATTTATTGCCGTTGATGCAGAAATATTACTACCATCGAGACATGAAGGGTTCATGGTCTATTAAAGCTGTATTGCCTACAATTGCCCCTGAGCTTGATTATAAGAAACTGGATGAAATTCAAAATGGCATGTTAGCCCAATCTGCTTATTTAGAAATTATACATTCGGATACTATGCCAGCGCGGCGAGTAGACTTAACCCATAAAATGCTTGAATACTGCAAGCTCGATACACTCGCCATGGTTAAATTAGT
>JAYTYR010000019.1:0-9305 GCA_043742265.1 bacterium
CAGACGTGTGAGATCACGATGAATTACATTTGGAGATCTTGATACCATCACCCCATACTCCTTCATTAGTTTATCTTGCTCGGTCAGTATATCTTCTAAGATTTTAATAGTCTGGGTCTTTGTATCATCTATCTTTATATCGATACCTGAGAGGCTTTTAGCTAGTAACTTTTTCTTATTATCATCAGTCACGCTGACAAGTATTTGTTTTAATTTACCTTGATTATTTATGACAGTATTGAGCGCTTTATCTACGGCTTCTTGGTTTTTTGCTGCCATCTCTTCCATTTCTATTTTTAATTGTGCGACGGCGGCGATAGCCTCGGCCCTCTTACTTTCTAGATCTAATCTCTTTTTATCTTCTGGGCCAATCAGTGCCTCGTATCTGTTAGCGATAAGCCCCTCTTCTATATCACCCATCACTGATTCAGCACCAAAGGCGAGAGCGACTGTCTCGCGACTACTATAGACTTTGATCGGAGTGATGATGCTGTCTGTCCTTTTTCTCATCATGTCTGTGATCTCAGTCTCATCCCCTACTAATATCTGCTCACCATTTTTCTTTTTGTCTACCTTTATACCAGAGTCAGCACCAAAGAATCCGAAGTCTGTGAATATTTTGATATACACTGCTCTGGCATCACCGCTAGCACTCTCCGTCATGACGAAGTCTCGCATGATATAATATCCCATGTCATGACTTGGGTCCTCTTTATAGTTTGATAATATACGAAATATGTCACGCATCGTGATGGGTTTGTTTTGTAGTGCTTGCCCTGCATAATCAGCAGGATATATAGATCCAGAAGGCGTCATCATATTATCTATAGATATATAACCTTCAAACACGTCCTGTGCATAGCGTATAGCCTTACTCATTTGCCACATATCATGTATATCGCCCTCTGGCAGTCTCATGCGTCCACCCTTATCCATAAAGTAAGCGAGCATCACTTGCCAATTTTCACTTTGACTCGCCATATCCTCTACTTTGTCATCTACCCCATGAGCATTAGGCATATAGTCATAAGCGAGATCCAGACCTATTCTGTTAATCAGTGAGGACTCAAATCTCTTGCGTCCTTGATAGTTCTCACCGATATTACCTGTAATCACAAAACAGAATCCTTCTTTTATTTTAAATTCTCTACCACCATTTTGCTGTGTTCTCACTGGATCCCCTGGCTTTTTGGTGAGATTATCATTGACTGCTATTATGAGCTCTGTCGGTATAGCATTACCCTCATCTATTATAAGAGGCATACCCTTTTCCATACATTCGTACATGGGACCTAGTATAAATTTAGTCCTGATACCACTTTCTAATGTGGCCATTATTTTAAGTTTAAACGCTTCTGTATATAGCTGTCTCATGCTACCCACCTCAGTATCACTAGGTGACATACCATGAGACTCTGTGTAATTTACCACGTATTCATCTACCGATGTAGTTACAAACTTTATTAGCTCTATAGCTACTTCTCTTTGCACTTTACCTTCTATATCATGGGCTGATACTATCTCTTTGTGTCCAGTGAGCTCGCTCAACTGTGTCTCTTTACTACCGCTTATAAGTCTATAGCTTTCTGATCTGACATCCTTTTCTACTTGTTCTTTATATGTGTTAGACTCAGCGAGAGTGCGAGCAATCTTCTCGGCGACGTGGCGGGCCAGCTCAGTCTTGCCTGTACCGGGTGGCCCATGTATGAGTATAGGCTTGCCTGCACGCATGGCGTCCTCGACACGTAGCGCTTTGTCTCTGATACTTTTGGTCTCTACCATTTTGCCTTGATGTAGCTGTCTATGCCAATCACGTAGCTGCAGCAGTCCATGCATATATGAGCCCTCGGGACCAGACTCTTTGACCTCCATGATGGCGATCATCGCGGAGGAGATCCTGCTTTCTATCTCGGCTCTTTTCTCATTTATCGTGGGCAGTACTACACCATTATTTTTCTTTTGAAAATCTTTGATACTAGTCAGTACTTTTTGTAATTTCTTTATTGCTTTTTCTAAAGTCCTTATCTTCTTTACCGATTGATATTGTGACAAATATTGATGATCCATGACAGCCCTTTCCATCTTGTCTGACACATCTTCATTACGCTTGGTATGCCAGATGTCTTTATCTTTTAAATTTTTTGTATCGTTTATATCGTTTAAATTTTTGATACCATTTCTTAAAACTAAATCGATATCAGCATTAAGCTCTGTATATCCGGGTATTTTAAATTCTATATTTAGTAAATCATGCTCTGCTATATTTGACTCAGCTTTACGCCTATCACCACGTGCATTTGCTATATTAGCTTTTAATCCTGGAGACATCATTATGTTTATATTGTATCATGTTATAGACTTTAATTTAAAACATTTATCAACATATAATAGACTTATACATCAAAGACTAGTATTTATAATCTTTACCACTCGAGTGTGCCTCCTGTTTTGTATTCTGTGACCCTAGTCTCAAAGAAATTCTTTTCTTTGCTTAGGTCCACCGCCTCGCTCATCCATGGGAAAGGATTGGCTACATGATACTGAGCTGGGAGTCCGACACGAGAGAGTCGACGATCTGCAATATGCTCTATATATTGCTTGAAACCATCAGCATTAAGTCCAAATATACCTTTTGGGAATACATCCTGAGCAAAGGTGTACTCTAGCTTTACAGCTTTGCGTACTAGGTCTACTATACGTGCTTGGAACTCAGTAGTCCACAGCTCTGGCTGCTCCTTCTTGATCGTGTTGATCATCTCGACACCGAAATTAGCATGTTGACTCTCATCACGCATGATATATTGTATTTGCTCTGCTGATCCTGGTAGCTTGTTAAGCCTTTGAAATCCGAATATCACAGCGAATGAAGAGTAGAAAAATATGCCTTCCATAATGAGAGAGAAGACACATAGATTCTCGAGGAATTTCTGATCATTTTCAAATGTGCCAGTTTTAAAATTGTCATCACATATACCTTCGACAAATGATAATACAAAGTCTTGCTTTTCGTATATCGCCCCTACCTCGCGATACATATTAAATATCTCTGTACCATCTAGCCCTAGAGACTCTACTATATACTGATAAGCTTGTGTGTGTATGGCCTCTTCATATGCTTGACGCAAGAGGAACAGTCTACACTCGGGTGAAGTGATATGCTTATAAAATGCCAATACTAAATTGTTGGCTGCTATAGAGTCGGCAGTAGTAAAAAATCCCAACACCATCTTTAATGCATGCCTCTCCTCATCTGAAAGCACCGTCTGACTACGCCACTGCTCTATATCTAGCTGCATCGAGATCTCTGTAGGCAACCAGTGATTAGAATTGCCTACATTATATGCATCCCAAGCGAATTGATGCTTGATGGGCCACAGCTGCACCACGTCCCCATTGGCTCCATTGATCACTTTCCTATCATTTATATTAACTCTTTCAGAACCGAATTTGATAGACGATCTATTTTTATCATTTACACTTGGCTCTGGCACATAAGCTTGACTGTCGAGAGCAAAGCTATTTATATTTGTTTTGGTGATGGTATTGTTCATAATTTTATGATAACATTTATGTGATTAATGGTGTGGGTGCTATTGGCAGCCGTCGCAGGTGGCTTCTGGGGCTTTGGTAATACTATAAGTTGTACTTTTATCTTTAGAGTCTTCACTTGCGTTAGATACAGGCACATCATTATTTATCTTTGAGAAAGATACGCTTGGCACTGTTGGTTGAGAATTGAGATTGGTATTGGTATTGGTCTCTCTTTTGTGTGTAGACCCATACTCTGTCGTACTAACTGTACTTTTCTCTACTTGAGAAGCACTGAGACTACGTAGATAATAAGTAGTTTTCAGACCCATTTTCCAAGCGTATTCATAGACGTTGGCCAGCTCTTTACCACTAGACCCTGAGAAATATATATTGAGAGATTGGGACTGATCTATCCATTTACCTCTGTATGCTGCCGACCTTATGAGCCACCTCGGATCGATTTCGAATACTTCTTTATACTTTTCTTTGATATGAGCTGGTATCTGTGGTATGTTTCTGATACTGCCATCATTATATTTGATAAGTCCTATCATCTCATAATCCCATAGACCGAGAGCCTTGAGATCCTCCACCAAATACGAATTGATAGTAATAAATTCACCATTCATGTTGCTCTTTACATATATATTTTTATATATAGGCTCGATACACGGTATAGAGCCTACTATGTTTGATATGGTGGCAGTCGGAGCGATAGCCATACAGTTACTATTTCTCATACCATGATCATGTACATTTTGACGTACTACTGCCCAGTCCAGTTTGCCACCCTTGGTCACTTCTATAGTCTCATCACGCGACTGCTCTAGCAGTCTGATAGTATCATTTGGCATGAGACCTTTATCCCATTTGCTACCCTTAAAAGTCTCATATGCCCCACGTTCACGGGCTAGCTCACTCGATGCATAGATAGCATTATAAGCGATTAGCTCCATACTCTCATCTGCGAATATAACGGCTGCCTCTGAGTCAAAATTGATATTCATTCTATACAGCGCATCATGAAAGCCCATCACGCCCAGACCGACTGGCCGATGTCGCATATTGCTAGTTTTGGCTTCGTCCGTGGGATAGAAATTGATATCTATTACATTGTCTAGCATACGCATACCAGTTTTTACTGTTGCTCTCACCATATCTATGTCCAATCTATTACCATTCATATGTGGCACATAATTAAAAGAGCCCAGATTACACACTGCTGTCTCATTCAAATCATTGTTCAATGTGATCTCCGTACACAGGTTGGAGCATCTCACTATACCTACATGATCCTGTGGAGATCTGATATTGGACGGATCCTTAAATGTAATCCAAGGATGACCAGTTTCAAATAGCATTGTTATCATTTTCTTCCATACGTCTCTAGCTTTTACTATTCTGAATAATTTAATTTCTCCTTTTAAAGCTTTAGCCTCGTACTCTGCATAATGCCCTGCGAACTCTTTACCATAAGTTTCTGTGAGCATCGGCACCTCTTCTGGTGAGAAATAAGTCCAATCGCCGTCAGTCTCTACTCGCCTCATAAATAGATCAGAGATCCAGGCGGCCGTATTGAGATCATGAGTGCGGCGCCTTTCATCTCCAGTGTTCTTCCTTAGATCTAGGAACTCTTCGAAATCATAATGCCAATTCTCTAGATACACACAAGCTGCTCCACGACGACGACCAGATCTATTGATAGCGACTGTGCTGCTATCAGCGATTTTGATAAAAGGGATGATGCCATTACTTTTTATCCCTGTACTTTTGACAATCGCTCCACTAGCACGCACATTGGTCCAATTGGTACCTATACCACCAGCATACTTGCTCAGTTGTGCATTGTCACCATAAACTTTGTATATATTAGAAAGATCATCCCCAACGGAGTTGAGATAACAGCTAGACAGCTGTGGGTGCCTAGTGCCAGCATGGAACAGTGTCGGCGACGAAGGCACAAATCTCATCGTACTCATCACTTCATAAAACTCTATAGCCCTATCATCTCTACTCTCCATCGGCTCGGCCATAGCGAGACCCATAGCTACACGCATCCAAAATCCTTGTAAAGTTTCTATCAATTTACTGTCGAGATGAGAATCACGTAACAAGTATCTATCATAGAGGGTCTGGGTACCCAGATATTCAAAATCATAATCCCTTTCTAATTTCAAGTGCTTTGATAGTTTGTCTATATCAAAGCTACTCATACGAGTGTCTAATACGCCTAGCTCTATACCCTTTGTTATATGACCTTTGAATGCTTCACGATAAAGAGTGTCAAACTTTGACCAATCTATATCTTTGGCTATAGTATCCTCATACAGCTGACGTAAAAGTATGTGAGACGCGACATAGGAGTATGCAGGATCCTGCTCTATCATCGACCTGGTAACCATGATGAGGGCTTTATTTAGATCAGATGTAGATATACCATCAAATATCTCCATCTTTAACTGACTTATAATTTGATCTACATTCACAGCTTTCTCATGACCTCTCACTACATAGGAAAGTGATTTTTTTAATTTACTTTCGGAAAAGCTTTCTAGCCTGCCACCTTTTTTGGCGACTTTTAATTTATTTTCTTCCAATTTTCCTAAGTCTTCTATCTTTTTCTCTTCTCTTATTTTTTGATGTTCAAATCTGTATATTATATAACCTTTGGCCACTTCGAGGAAGCCTGACACCATGAGATGCTTTTCTACCAGATCCTGTACAGTCTCCACATCAGGCACGAAGTTCTCTTTGCTAATAGACATGAGCTGTAGCTCACGTAGCACTATGTCAGCTATAGCTTCAGCTACTGGCATTTTGTCTTCACGTGTGGCCTGGATAAAAGCTTTGTTAATAGCGTTGGCTATTTTATTTTTATCAAAGATAGATATCTCTCCGTTTCTTTTTTTTATATTGATAATGTCGATGTTCATATTGGCTTGCTATTATGGATCTTGAATAATTTATGATATATCTTTATAATTTTTATTTATAATAAGTTGTAACAGTATTATACACTATAATTTTATTAAAAATAGTACAAACTTGACATATATTATATATGTCATATTATTAAAAATATAATATATTGACATATAATAAACATATGTTTTTATTTTTAATATAAATTTAAACAATGTTAAAATACACTGTTTAAAAAAGGCTTTTAAAAGAAAATAACAATAGGACCTCTTGCTTATGAGACAGATAAAAATATAATTTTAAGCTTTTTTGTCAAAAAAGTTATGCACATATACCACCACCAACCATTATGTCTCCTTGATACAAAACTAAAGTTTGCCCAGATACATACAAAACATTTTTATCTATAGTTTCTAAACTCAATATGATATCAGTATCATTATTTATAGTATTATTTTTTGATATTTCTAAAATTTTAAATTTATAGAGCGGTCCATGATATCTAGTTTGACCTTCATACTCTTTGCCTACAGCTATATCTATAGATGAAGTTGAGTTCCAACTCTGTATATTGAAAGTCTTTTTATTTATATTTTCTTCTGATTTTAATTTTGTAGATACAAAAACTAAATTATTAATAATGTCTTTACTGACAACATAATAGATACCTCTGTTTGTCTCTTTGCTACTAACAGCTATACGTTCACCTATAGTATAAAATATAGCCCCATTATGCTCTCCCAGCACTTCATGATCAGAATTTAGTATTTTACCATGTATCTGTTCGCCTATTTCTTTTTTCAAAAAGTCCTTGATCGATATATCCCCAAGCATACACAGACCCTGTGAATCTCTCTTCTCACTTACATATAAATTGTTTGTTCTAGCTATATTTCTCACTTCTGGCTTTTTCATTTTACCCAATGGGAACATTATATATGGTAATATACTTTTGTCTACTTGAGAAAGGAAATACACTTGATCCTTACTTTGATCTATAGCTTTAGCAAGACAAAATGCACCACCCCCTAAATCCTCCCCGGCAGGGAGGATAGGATGAGTCTCAATGATCCCCGCATAATGTCCAGTCGCCA
Organism: bacterium; assembly: GCA_043742265.1. GTDB lineage: Bacteria > Patescibacteriota > Minisyncoccia > Phycocordibacterales > UBA5272 > JAMIGE01. The sequence continues at coordinate 7,548 of JAYTYR010000019.1, forward strand.
AATACGCTTTAGGATCAAGGCTTTTTATATGTTTATAAAAAGCCCCGAACTTCACTTCTCTATTACACATTATATCAGGATTTGGCGTGCGGCCGGCTTTATACTCTGATATCATATAGTCTATTACTCCCTTCTTGTACTCGTCACTCAGGTCTATAGTTTCAAACTTGATACCGAGTGCAGCAGCCACACGCATAGCATCCAGCCTGTCTTCACGCCAAGTACATTCTATATAGTCTGGAGACCATGTTTTGATAAACACTCCTATCACTTCGTACCCATCATCACGCATCATCATAGCGACTATACTAGAGTCCACACCACCACTCATACCTACATATACTTTCTTCATATACTAATACTAACAAATTTTTATATAAAATCAAAATGTATCTTTTTTTATATAAAATCAAAATGTATCTTTGACCAAATATCTACGCGTTCATAAGCTTCTTGTATATTGCGACCAAGGCACGAGTATCAGAGAGAGCGCTGTGGGCTTTACTATTTTCTATTTTAAAAAGTTCACATAGAGACCGTAGTGAGAAAGCAGTAGCCTGAGATACATCATATAGACGAGCAAAAGCAATAGATATAGTATCCAGCTTGGCATAATGCATCTTGCTATCTACATCTGCTTTTTTAAAAGCATTCATTACAAAAGGGTAGTCAAAAGCTAGGTTGTGAGATACGAAAGTACATGACTGTGCAGCCTTGGCAAACTCCTCCATCACCGGACGTAAATCATAGGCAAACATCCAATCAGCCTCATTATACCCGTTGATACGCAAAGCATCCTCTTGGGCCAAATCTATTCTTTGTGGTTTGATTTTCCATTCATATTCTTTTACTATTTCTAATTTAGGACCGCGTCCAGGCACTACTATCTGCCTACACACGATGAGTGCTAGCTCGATTATCTCATGCTTGTCAGGATCCAGTCCTGTAGTTTCGGTATCGATAAATGCTAATAGTGAGTCTTTCATAGTTTTATTTTAAGTATTTTTTGATATTATTCTTATGTTCTTCATAAGTCTTGGCATAATGTATATTACCATTTGCATCATGCAAATAAAACATATACTTGGTAAATATAGGACTCATCGCTGCCTCTATAGATAATAGTCCTGGATTGCTAATCGGCTCTTTGGGTAAACCGAGTATTTTATAAGTCTCTGATGCCACATCGACTTGTAACTTGATACCTTTGTCCATACGATTATAAAGTATACCAGCTATAGTACGGATCTCTTCACTACCATCTTTTGACTCACCTTCTAGTATGCTAGCCATAGTCAAAATATCCTTAAAAGAATTTTCTTTTGGAAATATACCAGGGGCTCTCAATGCGGCAGTACGTTCTAAATATTGCTTATACATCAGGTCGATGATGGACTGTTCTGTCATACTAGTTTGTAAAAAGTAAGTCTCTGGGAAAAGCATACCTTGTTTACTTTTTGCCAAAGCGAGAAACTTCTCACGATTTAAATTTGGTAAATAATAAAGCACTCTATCTATAATCTCTTCATTGGTAAAGCCTTCTGGTATTGTTATAGACATAGTTGGCTTGTCTGGCTTTCTCATTGCAAACTTCTTCACAGTCTCATATAAAGTCATAGGCTTATCAAATATATACACACCAGAACGTATCTCAGTAGCCATATCTATCCAAGCAGTAGAGATACGAAACAGAGTTGCGCTTTTTATAACACCATCTTGATATAATTTATTTGCGATTACAGGTAAAGTTTCGCCATC
>JAYTYR010000020.1:0-2806 GCA_043742265.1 bacterium
GGTAAAATTCGGCGAATAGATGAAAAGTTTGAGACTTTCTATATAGAAAATGCACAATTCGTGCGAGACTCCGTAGAGTGGAGGAAAACATTACAACCAGTAGTAGACGCTTATTCTACCGCAGAGAATGCAGGGAAATTCATTAAGTGGATAGGTGGAATATCTATGGCTGGGGGGGCTTTAATGGGGTTAAGACATTTTTGGTAATAATAATAAAAAAATAATAAAAACATGAATAATTTAAATGGGAATAAAACTTATATCGGTATTATAGTTACTTTAGTAATGGGGGTATTACAAGCCACAGGTCATGCAAATTGGACTAACAGCCAACAATTAACTGATGGTATAAATATGGCAATAACTTTAGCAGGTGCATTGTTAGCTATGTATGGTAGAACTGTGGCTACTAAAGATAATAGCTCTGTGTTAAATTTTATGAAAAGTTACCAAGGTGTAACTGAAATAGGTGATACTAGTGATTTTACTAAATTTGAAGATATAGTATCCAGTGGTGCATCATTTCAAGAAAGATCCCCAGTATCCTATACTCAAAGGTTCCAAGATAACAGCGGTACATGTGTAGCTCAAACAACAGCTAAAATGTTAGAGGTAGCTGATTTTAAAAATGATGGGGGGCTAACAGTCTATTCAGCAACACCAATATTCCAATCAAGAGCAAACAAACCCAATACGGGTATGTATATGACAGATGCCTTGAACTTCTCGACCAAGAATGGGGCTTACCTAGAAAAAGATGTACCCTCTGAGCATATGTCAGACTTAGAAGTAGACGACACAATATATGATAATACTTTAGCTGTCCATGACAAGCCCTTAAACAGTATTGTCTTAAATGATTATAGTTTTTATAAAGTAGCAGAAGCCGTTAATACTTTTGGAGCATGTATGACTTTATTTAAAGCTAGTTACAGTGAGTGGTGCCAAGATGTACCTACTGGATTATCCGACAGTGAAGCGATAAGACACGCAGTCACAGCCGTCGATACTATCTCATATAAAGGGGTTGAATACATTATCATTGAAGATAGCTATGGTACATGGCAAGTAAAATCTGACCTACCACTTAAAGCAGGGCAGAGAGCAATCACTAAAGTATTTTTTGATAAACATTGCTATGGTGCCTCCGCGTTTACTAAATGGACTTATGGAAAATCAGAACCCCATAAACATATGTTCGCAAGTACCCTAGTATATGGCTCTACAAGCCCTGAAATTGCCCTTCTACAACAAAAACTACAACAACTTGGGTATTTCCCTGTGAATGTAAAATGTACTGGCTATTATGGCAAAATAACAGGCAATGCAGTTTTAGCATGGCAGATAGCTTATAAGGTAGCAGACCTCTCAGAATTAAATGGCAAAAGCTTTGGACCCAAATCTATATTAGTCATGAATACTTTGTTATCATAAAAGTGGATAACTATATGGACATGTAAAAGTATGGTGGTATACTCTAAGTAGAGGCGTAGCTTTCATAGGAGAAAATTATGTTGGAAGATATACCAGTTTTAATGTGTGGCACTTGTGGCAAAAACATAGACCCTTGCAAAGGGTACTTCAGCACTAAGTTACTAGAAAATCGCACAGATTTTCACATCCAATGTCGCCCATTTTTTTACTTCCAAAAGGTAATACATGAAGCCCCAATCGAAGACCAGCGTGCCAAGGAAGCAGGACTTTAGGCAAGTCCAAGAAGAGTACAAAGAAAGCGTTGTCGGACTGTGTCTCGTCTGTGATAAACCAATGAAAGGTCATTATGGATCATGGCAAGATGGTGGCACATGCCAAAAAAGCTGTGAAGCCATTCAAGAACTGAAACCGAAATACCCACCAACCTTATTGGAGTAATCATGAAAGACCTTCGTAATGTCATACTGCTGGTAGCGATACTAGCAAGCTTCGCCGTCTTTGCATTCGACCCGTACGTCGACCTCAAGGACGCAACCGTCAAAGAAGAGGGTGTCTGCACACACAAAGGCATCAGCCGTGTGTGCTTCGCCCTTGAAAAAGACGGCGAAAAGTACATCGTGGCAGTGGACAGCCAAGGCATAGTCCTTGTCACCTCCGTGAAAGAATGGAAACCCAATTACACGCCAGAAGAATTTAAAAAGGTGTGGGAAAGGAGAGCTTATACCAGAGATGACTCTTAGGAGAGCGACATGTACATCGTAATACCTTCACTAGCCAAAGCACGCGCGGAGATTATTGAAGTCCACATGTGTATAGGCTGCTGCAGAATGATATGTTTGAATACTCAAGCGTATCAAAAGCACTGGCTGGAAAAAGAAGACTGTTTCATTTATGGGCATCTCGTTTGCCCACCAGTGAAGCATTTCAGTAATCTACTTGGAAAGGAATGATATGTTTGCTTGGTGCATTTGTGGTGTCGCCAGTACGCTGGTAATCTGGATGGTTATCGACTCATGGGAGGACTTCTATGCTTGGAAACTGTAAGTGCCATGTGTGTGGGGACACTATTCCTCTCAACCAACCTGTATACTGCTACGATGACAGCGATGGTGTCGAGCAGAATTACCACATGATCTGTTTTAAAGAACAGACCATGCAAGGTATGCAGGGTTACCAGCCGACGAAAGTCTATGGGTCTCTTGCAAGACAGCAAGGTGACATGGACGACGATTGCTTTGGCTTCTAAAGCCAAGCGGTCAAAACAGCCTCCCAACGGAGGCTGTAAATTTCTAATAATTAAAATAAATATGCCAGACAAAATAATACAAGAAGTAATGGACAAGCTACGTAACTATCGCGACTGGAATAGTCC
>JAYTYR010000021.1:0-1347 GCA_043742265.1 bacterium
TTTTATTAGCGCTAAATTCTGTTGACTATCTCTTGTTTACAGTATGCTAATTCGTCCAACTCAACTTCGTCCAACTCAACTGCATAAAAGTCGCAAGTGCCGTATCCCCACCTTTCAATTAGTACACTTCCCTGCTACAAGCTACAATAAAAGGGAATTATTAAATAAGAAAATTAATTGAAATAATATATGAAATCAATATGGAGACATCTCTCGTATGAAGAGAGGTGTGTTATTGAATGTTTAAGAAATAATAATCACAGCATAAGATATATAGCTAAAGAATTAAAGAGAAGCGTGAATACCGTAGCTAGAGAGATTAAGATAAATAAAGTAAAAGATGTGTATACGGCAGATAAAGCTAAACAAAAGAGTTACTACAGGAGATACAGATGTAAAAGAGATTGTATGAAAGTAGCTGTAAATATGTATTTACTTAACTTTGTAGTAGATCACATTAAAATGAGATGGTCTCCTGAGAGAATAAGTGGGTACTTAAAGTGTAGAGAAAATATTATCTGTAGCAGTAAAGCAATGTACAAGTATATTAAAGCTAGATGCTTAGATAAATATCTGATGCATAGAGGTAAGAAACATAACAAAAGTCATTACAAACACAATAGCTTCTTACAAGGTGATAGGAAGTATATAGATGAAAGAACTTTAACAAATGAAGTAGGACATTATGAATTAGATTTCATAGTATCAAGTCACAATACCTCCGTCTTACTAGTCTGTGTAGATAAATATACCAGATATACCAGAATACTTAACTTACCAAATAGAAAGCACGTAACTGTGTTACGTGCAATCTATGAATTATTTGAAAGGAAATCAATATTATCGATCACCACTGATAATGATATCGCATTTTCTAACTGGATGCAAATAGAGAGCATCTTTAACACTCGTATATACTTTACTCACCCATATCATTCTTGGGAGAAGGGATTAGTAGAAAATACTAACAGGTGGATAAGGGTATATGTACCAAAGAGATCTGATATATCACTTGTAACTAAAGATCAGTTAGATCTAGCTCTTTACTATTTAAATGACATACCCAGGCAAGTACTTGGGTATTATACACCTTCTGAGCTATACTGTAATGATGTACTAATTGAGGGGTGAGGGGGCTGGATTGTAGACATTTATATCATATCACACTGTGTAATATAAGTCAATAGCTTTAATGGCACATTCAACCTCTTAGTGCAACACTCATTACCTGAAGAGGTGTTTTCCAGTCAAGACATTTTCTTGGTCTAGTATTTAGTAAATTAACTACGTGCTGTAGTTCAACATTATCTATTGTAACAAAGTTTGTCTTTTTAGGAAAGAAGTCTC
>JAYTYR010000022.1:0-12562 GCA_043742265.1 bacterium
TGTAGGTATATTTACTATGCTATACATTAGCATAGTAGCATTGCTTGGAGTATCTGTAAATCTATACGTGCAAGAGTTCTCTGATCACGAAGACACGGGTGTCATACGTGGTATATTCTTGACTGTTAGCTCTTTGGCTCTTATACTTGGATTATTCATTACGAATAAGCTAACTCTACCTGTGTGGGATTTAGAAACTTATGTTTTTAAACATAATGATTATACTTTAGTATTCTGGACAGATGCTCTGTTGCTATTACCGATAGTATATCTCGTCAGCCACTATTATAATCATGTACCAGAGCCACGATATAGGGGGGGGCATATGTGGTCAGTGCTAAAGCATTTGAGGCGTAATGTGAATTTAAAAGGTGTGTTCACTGCTAATCTTATGGTGGCTATATTTGTCACCACGATGATTATCTATTTTGTGAATTACCTTACTATGTATGGGCATCTTAGCATTGCTGACTATATCGGTATACTCATGCCTATAGCTTTATTACCATTTGTATTCTTACCTTATAAAGTTGGTGAGCTTGCAGATAAGAAATATGGTGAAAAAGAATTCATGATAATCGGGCTCATTATCATGGCTATATCTCTACTCGCTATACCACTAGCCACTATGTATATAGAGCATATTATAGCTACTATATCTGTCACATTAAATAATGCTAGTACAGCTTATACTGGCTATGGCAGCACTATTAATTCTGCTAGTACATCAAATATTAGCATATCAAATATATCATTGCCTGTAGGTATACAATACAATATAGACGCTATAAATACAGGATTGCATTATAAGCTAATGATAATCTGGGGGTCTATATTATTTCTAGGTCGCATAGGATCTAGCATGGTAGAGACAGCAGCAAACTCATACTTTTATAAAACTGTATCGCGTACTGATAGCGACAGTGTGGCACTATTCACTAATGTGGGCGCTATCGGTGCACTGATAGGTAGCGCTGTTGCTATATTATCATTTTATCTGGATAATATCATAAATAATTTTATAAAAAATAATTCTCTTAACTACAATCTAGTCATCTCACAAAGTGAGCATTCTTCATTATATATAATAGTTGCACTTTTGATAATTTATAATTTAAGACATGTAAAGAAAATACAAGATACTAAGTAAAATAATAAGCTACAAGATACTAAGTAAAATAATAATTATATATTACAAGAAAAATAAAAATATGAAAACACTAACATGCGAAGTTTCAGACATCAGAATAAATAAATTCTTAGCAGATAATAATATCTGTTCTCGTCGTGAAGCTGACAAGCTGATAGAAAATAAGAAAGTTAGAGTCAATTTAAAAAGAAAAAACAATACACAGTTCGTCATTGCCGAGGTCGGTGATAGATTGACTGTCGGAGATCAAGTAACCGTAGATACAGATGGTAAAATAAATCAATACTATATCTATAATAAAGAACCGAGAATAAATGCTCCATTACATCATCCTGACCGTGGCGACATAGTAGCAATAAATAATCTAGAAACCGAAAGTGAGGGTTTGATATTATATACAAATGATAGAAGGGTGGTGAGTAAGATACAAAGTATGAGTCTGGATTTCGAAACAGACTACACTGTCAAAGTCAAAGAAAAATGTAGCGAAAGAATAGCTGTACTTTTAAAAAAAGGTATCACCACTCAAGAAGGTGAATACAAAGGGGCAAAAAAAGTGATGCTCGATGGTGAAGATATGAATATTATAAATATGACTTTAATAGAGGACAAAAAGCATATAGTAAAGAGACTGATGAATGCTCTACTACTCACTGTCGTGTCTGTGAAGCGTACCAGAATGATGAATATCAAGCTCACAAAAGTAAATCGTGGCGAATGGCGTGAACTAACAGCTGATGAAGTATCAGAAATGCTAAAGATTTTAGGATTATAAAATGTAACTTTTTGCTAAAAATAAAATAAGATAAACATCATATCTGCTGTTTTGATTTGTGTGCAAAAGATATACAATACTAGCGCAAAATTTGCTATAATGTATATAGCGGGCGACCGCTATATATTAAAAAACAAAATGGCAAAAACAAGATTCGAAGTTTATAAAGACAAAGCTGGCACATACCGCTGGAAACTATTATCACAGAATGGAGAGTCTGTAGCAAATGGTGGAGAGTCATACGCTAGTAAAAGTGGTGCTATGAATGCAGTAAGGAAACTCAAAGACTGGTCCAAGACCACTGACATAGTCGATGTAGAAAAAGAAGCTGAACTATACAAAGCAGCAGCTGAGAAAGTAAAAATAAATAAAATAAAAGCGATTGAAAAAGCAAAAGCAGATAAAATAAAAGCAACAGCTATGGCAAAGGCTGTATCTAGCAAATCAAAAATAAATAAAGCTAAAACAACAGGAAAAAAGAAAGCTACAATAGAAAAAACAAAATCTGGGAAAAATAGTAAATCCACTTCTACAAAAAAGAAAACTTTTACTAAAACATCAGATACAAATAACAAGAAAGATTTACATATAGTAAATAGAGTTGATCGTTATGATGGTGCCACTGTGGCCGATGCTATAGATAAAGGTATACATAATAAAGAAAATTTGTTGATGTAAAAATAAAATTAAAAGTGTGCGCCGCAGGCGCGCACTTTTAATTTTATGCATCCACATCCGCTTGATGGGCATACGCCTGTATGAAGCTTTTACGAGGAGCCACTTCGTCCCCCATCAGCATTTCGAATACACGACTAGCTTCATCAGCATCCTCGACTGAGACTTGCTTTAGTACACGATTGGCGGGATCCATAGTTGTCTCTTTGAGCTCATCAGCATTCATCTCACCTAGACCTTTATACCTTTGTATATTATCTCCTTTTATATCATACTGCTTTACCATTTTTTCTTTTTCTGCATCATCCTGAGCATACCACATCTGTTTACCTTTTGTCAGCTTGTATAGTGGCGGCTGAGCTATGTATATATATCCTTTATCTATTACTTCTTTATAATATCTATAAAAAAATGTAAGCAATAGCGTACGTATATGAGCCCCGTCTATATCAGCGTCAGTCGCAATTATTATCTTATGATATCTGATCTTACTAGCATCGAATGTATCACCGATGGCAGCTCCGAGAGCGAGTACCAAATTCTTTACCTGTTCACTTCCTAGCATGCGATCTAGTCTGGCTCTTTCTACATTTAATATTTTACCACGTAGGGGTAATATTGCTTGTGTGCGTCTATCACGTCCCATTTTGGCTGTACCTCCCGCCGAATCACCTTCCACTATGAATAGCTCACTCTCTTCTGCACTATTACTTTGACAATCAGCAAGCTTGCCTGGTAGTCTATTACCATCCAATACCCCCTTACGAAGTACGGTATCTTTGGCGGCTTTGGCGGCTTTTCTGGCTCTCGCTGCTAATATACCTTTACTTACTATCTCTTTGGCATCATCTGGATTCTCTTCGAGGAAGAAAGCAAAAGCTTCTGCGAACACATTTGCCGTCGCAGCTTGAGCTTCTAGAGTGGTCAATTTACTTTTAGTCTGACTACTAAATTGTACTTCTCGCATCTTTACCGATACTATAGCTGTTAATCCCTCTAGCACATCATCTCCTGACAGATTTTCATCTTTCTCTTTGAGAATATTATTTTTCCTAGCATAACTATTGATCAATCTGGTGAGTGTAGTTTTAAAACCAGCTACATGTGTGCCACCTTCAGTATTGGGTATATTATTAGCAAAAGGTATCAATTTAGTCCCCATATCATCTATATATTGTAAGGCTATTTCTACTTCTATACCTTCATACTCTTTATCTACATAAAACATATTACGATGTACAGGCTTTGAAAATAGATTATGATGGCGTAGCAACGAAGATAATCCTCCATCAAAATAGAAAGAAAAAGACTTGATATTAGGATACAAATCTAACAAAAATAACTCACTATCAATCTGTAATTTACCTTCATATTCTCTAGCATCTAATATACTTATCTTTGTGCTTTTTACTAAATAAGCTTGCTGCCTAATGTGATTTACTATTCTTTCAAAATTAAAAGTCACTGTCTCTTTGAAGATAGTAGAGTCTGGTTTAAAAGTTATAACAGTGCCAAGCTTCTTACTTTTACCCATCATCTTTACTGCAGCCTTCCTGATGCCTTCATTATACTCTTGTATATAATATCCACCGTCACGATGCACTTCCGCTTTACAGTATGTAGAGAGAGCATTTACCACTGATGCTCCTACGCCATGTAGACCACCTGAGAATTTATAACTACCGCCCTCATCTTCATTATCAAATTTACCTCCCCCATGTAGAGTAGTCATAACTATCTCGAGAGCCGACACACCCTCAGTAGGATGCATATCTACCGGTATACCCCGACCATTGTCCACCACACGCACTGACCCCTCAGCAAGCAATGCTATCTCTATATGGTCAGCATGACCGTTCATCGCCTCGTCACGAGAATTATCAAATATCTCCCACACTAAATGATGCAGCCCTCTATCGTCTGTCTCGCCAATATACATACCAGGTCTCTTACGTACTGGCTCTAAACCTTTTAGCACTTTTATCGAGTCCGCTCCGTATGATGATTTCTTGCTTGCCATAATAACATTATTATATCACATTTTAAGATAAAATGCCATCATAAACTGTGACTTTTTATCTAAGTGATTACCTTTTGCAACTTTTACAAAGTCCATATATACGCATGTTTACATGTGTGAGTGTGGTGAATTTACGACTGTATTTATTGGCTTTTTTGACTATATCATCGATATTTACTTTTTGTAATCTATCTAGTGCCCCACATTTAGAGCATGCAATCACAATGGCACTCTCACCTAGATTTAGCTCATAATGCGCAACTCCATTTATATCGACTTTGTTTAACACTTGGGCATCTGACATCACTTTTAGATTACGATACACCGTGGCTTGATCCATATCACATTTCTTCTTCATTTTATCTACCATTTGAGCTACTGATATAGGCAGCTTATGCTTTGTGATATGACGTAAAAGCTCCAGTCTATGCCGAGTTATCTTGATTTCAAAGTCTGTAAATATTTGATATAAATCTTCTTCTGTATATGCACTCATATTATGATTATATCACCTTTAGATCTTTTAAACATCTTGACAAATATTATAAAAGTAGTTTACTGGACTTTTGGCTTCATCAAAGGAAATATTTGTATCTCGCGTATAGGACGGTCTACTAGGAATGCAAAGAGGCGCTCACCAAAGCCAAATCCACAAGTGGGTGGCATACCATGCTCTAGCATTTCGACATAATCATAATCTGGCATCATTGCCTCGGCATCACCTCTAGTACGCATAGCTTGCTGATGGTCAAAGCGTAATCGCTGATCTATGGGATCATTGAGCTCGCTATATCCTTTACCTATCTCGGATCCGCCAAGCAAGACTTGGAACTGCTCCACTACATGTGTATACAACTCACTCCTCTTTGCTAATGGCTGCATAAAGTCCGGATAGTCGACGATAAAAGCTGGTCCGCTAATACTTTTCCTGCAATATTTCCATAGCGAATCGGTCAGTCTCTCTCTCGTTACACCGTCACTTTTTATATTTAAACTTTTTAATTTTTCTTTTAACTCTTCGATAGAAATAGAAAAAATATTAACACTGCTTTGTTTTAAAATTTCCTCCGAATAAGATACCTCTATCCACTCATCTGCCAGATCAAAGGTATGATTACGAGTAGTGAATTTAGTTTTGTTAAAAGTCTTTATAGCTATTTCTCTATACAAATCTTTTACTAAATCCATACCCATTTTGTAATCAGCATACGCCCAATAAAATTCTACATTGGTGAACTCTTGTAGATGGTTCTGACTACTGCCTTCATTCCTATACGCCCTGCCTATTTCATAAGTTTTAGGTATACCTGCCGCCATCAATCTCTTTTGCCATAGCTCACCTATCGATATACGCATATACACCTCGATATCAAAGTCATTATGATAAGTTTTAAATGGTGCAGCCTCGGCGCCACCTGTAGTGACCTCGAGTGTGGGAGTATCTACATAGAGGAAGTCTCTGCTGTCAAAAAAGTTTCTTATTGTTTTATAAAACACTGCCTTCTGCTCTATCATCTCACGCAAGGAAGTGTCAGTCAAAATATCCATATAACGCAGACGCAGACGCAGGTCTTCATCTTCTAACCCTGACCATTTATCAGGTAGAGGTAGTAGGCTTTTAGTTAAAATCTCAATGTCGTGTATAAGTAAAGACTTCTCGCCTTTCTTTGTAATATATCTCACACCAGTGACTTGTACAAAGTCACCAACATCTATATACTTTTCAATAAATTCTAAACATTCTTTACCGCTTCGCATATGTGAAGATAGATTTTCGCTTATAACATGTTTAGCCTCAACCGCTATCTGCACAGTATCATAGCCGTCATATAATTTAAAGAAAGTAAGAGCCCCAAAGCTACGTATGCTCATGATACGACCTACGAGAGTCTCTATGCCACCGTCGTCAATAAAGCTTTTTAAAAAATCTTTATTGACGACGGTGTGATTACCCTTATTTTTAAAGGGATTTATACCGTTCTGTTTTAACAGTTCTAATTTCTTTATTCTTTCTGATCTAAGTTCTTCTATACTTGCCATATAACCGTTAAGTTACTTCACAGACTTTACTTTATAATTTTTGATCCCGTTGGGGGTCGTAATACTCACAGTGTCACCTTTGGAGAGGCCTAGCAGCGCGAGACCTAGAGGTGACTCATTCGAGATGCGACCATTTGCTGGATCGCTCTCCTCACTACCCACTATCTCATAAGTAACGTCCTTTTTATTATCAGTGTCAACCAAGTCGATAAATGATCCCACATTGATAATACCTGTATGAGTATGCTCTGCTACTACAGCGTTCTTCAGTATCTCATCGATCTCTAGTATCCTATCCTCACAAGATGCCTGATCCTCTCTGGCTTGATGATATTCTGCGTTCTCTGATAGGTCACCTAAACTTTTAGCATACTCTAGCGCCTCAGCTATCTCTTTACGTCTATGAGTACGTAGTTTCTCTACTTCATTTTCTAATTCTAATAATTTGACTTGTGTTAGGAATTCCATGTTGGTTTTGTTTATTTATCAAGAAATTATAATAAAGTAACTTGACTTATATAATAATTTATATATACATAGTATATCATATATACTACATTTTGTCAGCATATACCTTTAACATGTCTATCAAATTCACCCCTGTGCTATTTATACTTTTAATAAATTTACTTTCAGGATGAAAGTCTGGAGAAATATTAATTTTTACGATGCGGAGCTCGGCTAGAGGAGAATTCACTCGCTTTTGTATCACTACATCCCACTGTATGGGATGGTCTACAGCTAATTCGCTATGTGCTTTACGCACAGAGTTTATAATGTTATTTAGATTTTCTTTATTCAAATCATGCTTGGACAAAGATAGTCTCTGAGAACTATGACTAGAGATAACAGTATATTTCTTTTTCAAGATTTTATGGACTATCGGCACATATATCTTCTCACCTCTATAGTCCGGCATAGTGGTCACGGTGTATGTATCCCCTTCTTTGTATTCTGATATCATCACATCACTTTGGCGAGAAAAAAGATACAGAATATGCTCCAACGCATCTTTATAGTTAGAAGTTACAATGCTAGTATAGCTTTTATCATCACTAGAAACTACTACAGGTATATGCATAGTGCGCCAAATATTATACATTATTTTTGTATAATGCAATTCGTTTACAGAGACGTCTCCGTTTAAATCATGCCTTAATGCTACGAATTTGGGTATGGATACGCCTCGCATGGCGAGTACTCTATGTATGTCTGACTGAGCTTTGAATTGGTGACGAAAAAGCTCATTATGTAGGCCTTTTATCCTATTACCAAGCCCAGTAGTATCTAAATAATAGTCATAAAAAGGTAGTATCTCTAATGGTTTTTTACTTATACCATCATGTAGATACTTACCACTCTCATCTATATGCACATCAGAAAGGACAACCCCTTCAAATGTATTAGAGCGTAGTACATGATTACCGGACGCTATGGATCTATTTCGCCTGGATACAGCTTGATTACCTCCTCTTATTATCGCTATTTTCATTTGACCATTGGCTTTGTTGCAGATTTGATCGTGGTATGTAAAGTACTAGAAGATAGTACTTTGGTAGAGCTACTCATCGTGTCAGTAGTGCTAGCATTTATTGATTGCATTTTATTGTATTCTATTACTCTATCGGCCTCTGCTTTGTCGGATTTCTCTTTTTCCATTTTATTATTTCTGTTTTCTAAGTCTTTTATTGTTTTATTCAAAGCTATCATCTCACTTTGTTTTTGACTTTCAGCCATCATTAGCTTGTCATCCATAGTAGGTATACCGAAATAATATATCATAAATGATAGAGCCGCTATCACTATCACATTAACTACTATAGAAAGTATGACGGCCAAGTGTCCACCTGCGGGTGCCAATATGTCAGTCGTAGGCTGAGTAGAAGTTTGTAAAGGTGCAGCTGATAAGCTGCTATTGATGTTATTATCCATATGTATTTATTATATCATCATCATACTATTATAGACGAGTAGTTTATACACAATTTATAGATTGACATTATGCTCGAGCGTTACATCTATATCTCTATATCACCTAGCATATCGATCAACATTTGAGCTAACACAGCTGGTAATTTAGTAAAGTCCGACCCCATAGACACACCCCTAATCTTGTTATCCGTATTTTGATTCCATACTTTATTAAATATTTCTAATTCTTTTAAACTTACTTTACCTATTTGGAATGCAAATACTGTGACTCCGTCTATTAGTAATGCGTCCACTCTCTCTTTGGATTTGACCCAGTCGCTACTGCCACCGTCTGTGATCAATATTACTATATCTAAGACTTTACCATCTTTAATTTTCTGCTTTTCTTTATTACCTATACTCTTTAGTACTATGTCCAATGCTTGATCGTCATATGTGGACCCCATATCGATACCCACACTTTCTAATGCTTTATAATTTTGCTCTCCTTTGACACCAGATCTTATATCATTATTAGCGCCGTCTATGCCTGTGCGAGTATAGAGAAAGTCCAGCCCTTCACACACCTTGGCCTGGTCTATACCACCATATACTATAGTCTGTGTGTCCATATGCATAGGGCTGCCTGTATGTGCTTTATTATTAGCGAGTCTCATATTGAAATTATCTTGTGACATATACATCATAGTGAGCAATCTGTCTATCATTTTATTCTTGCTAGATTTTGCACCTTCAAGCCCTTGCATACTACTAGACTGATCTATTAGTAGTCTGACTTTGATACGCTCTGGCCTTTCGCTAGGTGACTCTACACTTCGCATCCTAGCAAACGGTCTAAACAGATCAGGTCGTCCACCGAGCAGATCTGGTAATTGATTTATTACCGCATTCACATCTACCTCTGCGCCATTACTATGTCGCCCTGTGAGCACTGACCTATTCTCATTTCCATATTTGCTCATTATACGCCTCCACACATCATCTAGCGCTCCTATATATGGTGCCACATCGTGCCAGGCAGCAGCCACACGCTTTGCCGTCTCCTCTTTTATTTTTTTAGCTTTAGCAAAATCTGCCACCGCACGCTCTCTCGCCACTCTCTGCTTCTCTTCGGTACTTTGCCTCTCTGTCTGCTCTCTCGCCTCTTTATCTGCTCTAGCTTTGGCCTCAGCTGCGTCACGTAATGCTTTGATCTCCTCGGGTGTCATTGGCGGCCTTCCCGCATTTGTAGTGGTCCCACTACCCTGGTGGGAGGGGTTAGGGATGGGGGTTTGAGTGGGCTTTACTCTTCCCTTTTTCCAATCTGCATAGCTCTTTATCATCTCTTCTGGCACTATATCTGGACTACTAGCCTTTATATTATCATCTACTCTACCGAGCCAATCTATTAGATTTTGGGCTATGTGCTCGAGCGGTGACTGCTCATCTTTGCTTGCTATTGTAGATCGATAATATGCACACCACATATGTATATCATTTCTCATTAGCTCAGTAAATGTGGGTAAAAGTGTAGCATCTACATACTCACTTCTATATACTAAACTAGTATCTTTGTCTAATGTTGTATTGCCTTTTTTATCATGAACTAGTCTATCATCTCTATTTGGGTTGAGAAATGTGTATATCACCTCCTGTGTATTCATCTGTAATGTCGCTGTGACTGTAGTACCCCTAGTCACATCATATTTTTTATACTCTAAGTTATAATCGCGTGCCAGTGCCTCCTGTGTGCCCTCAGTGACGCGCATACCTTCTGGGACATTTTCTCCTCGCAAAAGGAAAAATAGATATTGATAGAACTCAGGATTAGACTCTCCTATTTTATAAGGAGTATCCCTACTATTCGCTTGGTATCTAGAGCTCATATCCTGACTTTGTATCAATTTGTATTTGTATAGATTTACGATATCGTGGTATCGAGAGGCAGGGTATTTAGTTTTATCTCTGCTGTATTTAGGTAATGTCTCTACATTATGATTGACATATATATCATTGACCACATTATAATACCCACTCGAATATATACTTGTTAATGATTTCTCCATCTCTCCCCTCTGGCTGTCAGTAGCCTCGCCAGATGTCAATACTTCTTCACATATATACTTAGTCATTTTGGTAGCCAACTCTTTAGCTTTTTGGAATTGCTCCATGTATAGCTCTGGATTATTAGCATAATCCATAAAGTGTGTTAGCTCATGATACATCACCCATTCTATTTGATTGGCATTTAATTTCTTTTTTATAAAAAAGTTTAGATTCAGCATCACTTTGTGTGATCCATCAGGATATACGACAAACGCAGCCGTGCCTATATTGGGATCCTCTGTAAATTCGAATTGTGGTCTATCCAGTCCAGCATATGTATCGAACTCAGCAGCTTTACTATCCAGAATACTCTGATACACACTTTGTACCTCAGATCTATCACCGCCAGATATGGCGGCCTCTATCACCTGATCGATAGTTGGCACTGTGTGTATTGGACTTGTATTAAATGATGGCATACTTTATTTTATTTAAATGTGGGCATACTTGATTTTGTTTGCTTGACTTTTGTTTTAGGTTTGATATACTGTATTTACAGATGGCTTCGGCCTCCGAGATAGCCCCCGCAAGGGGGCTATCTCAATTCTAGCTTGTAATTATATCTAAAACTTTCAATACCAAGTTATCAAAATCTGATTTTAAAATTGTGCCTATTTTTCGATTATTTTTCGATTAAGTCTTTTGATATCTATTACTTTTATTTGATCTATCAAAGCAAAAGAAAACTTTTCTCCTTTCAAAATTAACACCTTTACCATCTTGTTCTCTGCCTACATTTACACCCACATGGCACCACCATAGTTCACGCTCTAGTACATAAAAGTCTTTGATTATAGATTTGTTACTTATAATTTTCTTTCCCATATTCCATTTGTCAAATTCTTTTATGTACATACTCGTATTATACTACAAAGATTGATAGATGTTTAGGAAGTTATGCCTATACTCCACACACCTTTGATACGAAATGCAGGTATAGTCTGGCGACGAGCCATGTTGATCATGCTAGAGAGAGACACTGCCTTATGTGTCTGTCTTTTAACATATTCTGATAACGTGATTATCTCTTTACCTTTTAGATAAGCTATCCTTTTATGCAGACTTTCTGTCAAGCCTAAATATATAATATTTTGCATTTTGATAGTGTATTTACTATCACGAAAAGGTGTAAATGTCTGATAATACAGATGCTTTTCTTTGTCTCTGATTATTATATTGGGGTATCCCAATAGCATTAATTGTACGTTGATAAGTGTGCGACCTATACGACCATTGCCATCGACAAATGGATGTATAGTTTCGAATTGCAAGTGGAAATGTGAGATTTTTACTAATATATTACTTTCATGATCCATATCATAATCATGCATTAGCACCTCCATCATACGCTCTACATGCTCTGGAGCTGGGGCTATATGCTTACTCACTCTCACATACTCGTCACCGCACCTATATCTACCAGCTATATCGTCTCGTATACCAGAGAGTAGCATATGATGGAGGAATAGTACAGTATCCTTGTTTATCTTTATATTTTCTTTTTTGCTTTTAACATACTCATAGACACGCGCCAGATTCTTGGCTTCATATACTTCACGCAAAGTATAATTTTTGGATACTTCCATATCTAAAAGTATACGCTCAGTATCAGAAAGAGTGAGAGTGGAATTTTCTATCGCATTTGAGTTGTATACACCGTCAGCAAGCTCTATCTCATCTATCATATCCACTATAGATTGCCTACCTGCGGACAGCTTTTGGAATTGATTACGTAGCTCGATTATTTTCTCTACTTTTTTATTTTTAATCATATATTTTATATATACATATTATAAATACACCGCACTATTAAATAAGTAAAACGTAAATCTATACTGATAAGTATATATCATTTACGGTTTTTTGTCAAATAATCATAAATATA
>JAYTYR010000023.1:0-3971 GCA_043742265.1 bacterium
TTAGTATAAGCCTCTGGGTCTTTTACAGCTAGGTTTCTTAAAAGTAATCTTTTAACTGGATTAGATACTTGAGCATTTATTAGAATTTGTCCGGCAAGGTTACCTCCTAATCCACCTATTGCTTTTCCAAGTAGACCAGACCCCGCATTTGCACCTATTGCAGTAGTTACATATTTAAGTAATCTTCCACCTTTTACTGTTTTACCATCTAAATCTTGTAAGAATTTACTAGCCTCTAATCTATCCCCTATTTCTCTATTTAATTGAGCTACATCTTCATGCCCTGCTTGTGAGGCAGCATCTTCTATATTTTTTTGTAGCGACTTAGCCATAGCATATTCACTGTTCTTTTTAAGTGCGTCTACTTCTACTAATCCTTTATTTTTAAATACATTATCCCACCTAGCAGATTTTATATCATCTACTACCCCTATTGGTATATTGCCCGATGAGTAATGTTCTTTTAATTTATCAAACTCACTACTAATATTCTTTGCCATATTCTCATAGCGCCCACTATTAACATTTTCTGATGTCTTGGCATATCTAAGTGCATCTTCTTCTAGTTTATTTAAGCTTAATGGCATAGATGACATACCCACCTCATCGAGGGCTGTTTTACTAGCTTGTATTAAAGGTTTAATACTATCTTTATACTCTGCCGCCTGTTCATAAGTACTTAACTTTGTGCCATCTAAATTAGGAGTTATTCCATTTTCAGCTAATGTCCTCATAGGAGTTTTACCAGTAGTACCTGCTTTATTCATCCCCTCTGTTCTATCTATTATTTTACTAGTTGTTTTCTTCCCTAATTGTGTACCACTATTTAATGCTGTGTATGTATCCTCCAAACTGTTGATTGCACTTTCTCTGGCTTTATCTATGGTTGGTAAGGCTTGTTTTGTAGTGTCTATGGCTTTATTTAATATTGCTGGTGTGGCTTCTGCAACTGCTTTCCCAGTATCAAGTATTTTACTGCTTGCCGCCCTAACAGCCCCTTCTCCTGGAAGAACACCAGCAATATTAAGTGCCGCCCCGATATTCCCTGCTGCCTCTGGGTGTCCTTGTGTTATTTGGTTTATCTTATTTATTACTTCATCTATTGATGATTTTGTTGCCTGGTAAGTTTTATCAACTGCTCTACCAACTACTGTTGGGACTACATCATTATTTATATTAGCAATACTTTTGGGGACATAATCACTAAATCCTTTGGCATAATCTTGAGCGCTTTTAATACCTTCTTTTGCCATATCAAATCCTTTCCCTAAGGATATATCTAATGCTGTCCCAGCTAAAGCGCCTACAGTTTGTAAAGTATTAGACACGGAGGACTGATTTGCATTTAATGCTCTATCAGACACTTCATTCATACGATTAACAAACGGGCTGGTTATGTTATTAACAGCTGCATCTTTCATATTAGATAAGAAAGAGGGTTCAGATTTGCTATTTGGTGTATTTTCTGTACTAGAAAAGGCATCATTAAATAATTTTGACCTATCTTGTGAGCCTTTATCTGTAACCTCATTCTCTGGCATAACTAATGACTTTTGGTCATAATTGTATTTTTGTTTTATTTGTTCTAATTGATTGTTCATATAATTATTCTACTCCTAGGGCGCTTAATATTTCACTACTTTTAGCTCCTGTAGCTACCATTTCTTTTATCATCGACTGTGCCTTTGGATTAGCTTTCCCATAAGAAATGACTCTATTATCATTGATACCTGTGTTATCATTTAAAGAGTTTATTTTATTAGTTAGTTGTTGATATATCGGCACAAAGCCCGATACATCTAGCTTTGATGCAGATGCTACATCTAGCCTAGATTTTACTCCATTACGTAACGCAGTTAATGCTAAAGCTGTCACCGCATCATTTTGTTTTTCTGGAGATATTAGATTTGGTAATGTCTGTATGTATCTGGCTGTGTCTGGCTCAGTCAAAACCCCTACCTCTCCGTATATACCTCTAGCCACCTGAGGTACCAATGCTGTGATTTGTGCATTTATTGTCCCTGCATCTGCATTCTGTCCTATGCTTGCCATTAAGAGTTTTACTTTACCACCAAAAAAGCCTGTCTGGTCTTTCTTTAAGTTTTGCTGTAAAGCTCCTATTTGGTCTACTACTGCAAAGGATTTTGATATTGCTGACCTTTCTTCTGCCACTAATGAAGCTTTGTTTACTGCGCTATTTGTCCATGTAGCTAGTGAGCTAGCCGTTGAACCTAGTGGAGCGTTATTAGATAATGGTGTGCCTGTAGACTTTATTTCTTGAGTAACTTTCCTATACTCTGCATTTATTTTATTTATTTGAGCATAATTTTCTGCTATTTGGCTTTTCTTTAAAACGCTTGATAAATAATCCCCTGAATACACTCCTAATATTGTTGCCGCCTCCATGGGACTTTTAGCTTTGCTAGCTTGCGCTATTAAATTAGGCGGGGCACCTTGTGAGTTGGCATTTACTACCATATTGCTGACGTCTGTCTCATTCTTAATCTTATTAGCTATATCTTTTTCTTGGGCAGCGACTAGTTGTGTTTGTTCTCGGTATGCTTTTGTATCATGTCTTTCTAACTCTGATTGATTAGCTGATAAATAAGTCTTTAAGGCTGATATTCTAGCCTCTATCGGTGCATATTTAGCTGTTATAGCTTGGTCTATTGCATTTTGTGCTAGCTGTGTATTGCCTTGAGCTGCATGAAGTTGTGAACTTAGTGTTAAAGCTTTAATGGCGTTGTCTCTATCTATTTTTTGAGCCTCACCCTGTGTTTGACTAGCTGTTAGACCACCTGTAGTTTGCCCTATATTTAATTTTTGGACTTCATTAGCGTTATTTAAAGCAAATATCTGATTACTTAAATCTAATACTTGTTTTTGATTATCCTTTAATCCTGTAGTATCTCTTAGACTGGCTATATCCGTTTCTTTACTCATAGAAAGACCTAATTGTTCTTTTAAACTATTTAGAGTATTTTGTTGGTCCGCTTCCCTAGGGTCTATAGGTTGAGCAGAGCGAGCATACGACTGAGCATATGACATTGGTGCTGCCATAGTTACTGGTGCTACTACGGGGGTTTTAATCGCTGGTAGACCGCTATTCTGTTGAGTAATTTCATTAAACGCTAGAGAGGGGGTGGTATTTACAGTTGGTAACTTTATACTTTGCCCAGTGTATACTAGGTTGGGGTTGTTTATATTATTTAATTTTGCCAATGAATTAACATCAGTATTATTTGCTTGTGCTATGTTAGATAGTGTATCTCCTTTTGCTATAGTATATTCCATATATTTATTATATTACAAAATAAGTTTATGTCTACACATCAAAGTCTACATATTCATAGTCTACCTCAATACGAGATATTGAAACACCTAAATTATTAGGTGCCGTTTGGTCTACACTTATACGAAAACAATTTGCATCAGGGACTGACTGCTGTATACAATAGTACTTTAATTGGTCATTTTCTGCTGGGAATGTCGCCCCATATCCTGGTATTGTCTTTACAAATTTAGCATTAGATGTTCTGTTTGTAAATAGCTTAAATTGTATCCCTGGAATTTCATTAGCATTTATTTGATTAAAATTACTAAAATAAATATGCATTTTCGTAATTGTAGACCTATGCGGTAGTGTATATACCATACTAGCAAAGCTAATAATCCCTGAAGAGACACCGTTATTATACCTAACTACTTGATATGTTGAGGCTCCTGTTAAATGACCCATGAGGACATCGTCTCCATCTACATTTTTAATACCTGACGAATTAGCATACTGTATGGCATTAGACAATTGACCAATTTGGAATACAGCGTTTGGATATTCATTTGGTATAGGGCTACCATATATAAATATAGCTCCCAGACTGGTCTTCCACATCATCATACCCCTCCAATTACACACAGCAGAATGCCTATTTGGTGCTAAAATTGTGGGCGACTCCCAATCTGATACTCCA
>JAYTYR010000024.1:0-2644 GCA_043742265.1 bacterium
TCTGCAGCTCTTGTCTTGGTGAGTGTGGCGAGAGGGGTGGTGGGGATGGGGAAAAGTAGTGAGGTGACAGCGAATACAGTTTCTTTCTTTGAGGGGACATTTTATAGCAAAAAAGTTTATAATCAACTGTTAGTAGATGATCTGCACGCTTTCCCAGAGTTGGTAAAAAACTTTGAAAAAGAAGGTATAATTACAACATGGACAAATAAAAATGGAGTCTTTACAAAACTATCAATTCCAGGTAGCTATAAAGGATATGATGGTGTTTTTGAGTTTATTAAAAATAGTTTAGGTGAAATTAATCACAGGTTCTTTAACCCAAATATATAACAATATGAATCAAGATATTAAGAAAATTATACTAAAAAATTCAATATCATTAAATAATATTGGTAGTTTCAATTTTGCGTATAAAAAAAATGATGCATTATTGTTAATTAATGAATTGAAAAAATTAAATATAGCAATTATAGGTGGGGATGTGTTGTATAAAAGTGGTGATAGGTATCAATATTCTTATGGGGATAATTGGAGCGTCTCTAAAAATTCAGATATGAAGATACAATCAAATATTGATGCTTCATATGATCAATCTATAATATATATATTAGGTTATGAAACATCAAAGATTCAAAATGATACTGATATAGTTTTTGAACTAACTCTTAAAATAGCAAATTGGAAAGAGTTGTTTGGAGACATGTTTAGTATTGATAATGTAGGTAAGTAGTTTTTACTAGTCTTATAATTCACCACATCATACACCGAATACACCCCTCTCTCAGGCTTTACCTACGACACTAGAGGCTTCACCACTACAGACATCTCCATCAACGGTCTCATAGTAGCCACCTACACATACAACAAGAATGCAACTACTACAGACAACAGACTCTCCTATGTACATCAAAACTATCTGGGTACACCTGTACTTGAAACAGATCAGAAAGGTGATATACTTAATCTAAGCCTTACAGATATATCAGGTAACTATATACTCAAAGATGTAAGGAATGACAGTACATATCACAACAAGGGATACACCACCCATGAATACGATGATCTCACACAATTAACTTACGCTCATGCACGCTACCTAGACACTAGGACACACACGTTCTTGTCAGTGGATCCTCTCTATTACTCTATACCTACATCGTATCTCACAGATCCTCAACAGATGAATAGTTACGGGTATGCGAGGAATAATCCAGTTAGTATGGTGGATCCAGATGGAAGAAGTTTCAAGACAGCAGGTAATGGTGCATGGGATCAACTAGTAGATGATATACCCAATATTGCAGTAGGTGCTGTGATAGGAGTTGGACTAGTAGCAGCAGGTATAGCCTCTGCTCCAGTAATAGTAATTGCTGGAATAGGACTAGCAGTATATGGAGCAGGTAATGCCACATATAATGCATATCAAGCTACCACTGCATATAATAGTGGACTGATAAATTCTGATACTAGAGACTATTACTATGGTAAATCATTCACAGGACTATCAGAAGCAGTAGTTGGAGGTAGGGGGATATCGAGAGGATTCAAGGGTGGAGTGAAAGTGACAGAGTCACCAGCTATTGTGGAGGATATGCCACAAGTAGGATTGAAGAACAACATTGCTTTAGTAAATAAAAATTCTAATGATTATGTAGGAAATTTTGGTGTATATGAAATAAAGACAAATGGGGTAACTAATAAATTTGGAGTAGCAGACTTAGACAGGGTTACTTCGAAGTCAGAATTGCCAACTAGGCTGCATCAACAATTAACAAAATTTAGAAAAAATGGGACAGATACTTCTGGAAGTAAAGTAGTACAAGAATTTCAAAATATTTCTAAATCAGAAGTTAAGAAAATTGAAAACTTATATATAGGTAATTTTTATAGTACAAACTCTACTGTTCCAATAGGGAATCAGAAAAGTTTTAAGATTAAAAAATAATTATATGAACCTTAAAAAAATAATTATACCTGATATTTACCTCGAGCCTGGTGTTACTTTTGAAAGTTTTTATGACTATAAAATTCATACTGATATTCAAGATAGGTTAAATAGTGTATACGTAGATGATGGCCTTATGTTAGATAAATATAAAAATTATCAATTAATAATAACTACCAGTCCGACTAAAAAGGATTTTTCTGAAATAGAAAAAAAAATAATGTCTCCAATATATATAACAGATAGCTATATCATATGCCAACCTCATATTACTAAACAAAAAGACTATAAGGCAATTGAATTTTTTGTTTATGTTTCCTATGATACAATAATGAAAAGTGAAGATCCATATTTAGCATATGTTGCTTATTTAAAAGATGCTCTGACTAATGTTTTTTCTGAATTAGAATATTCTGTTAATAATATATCAAAAGTAGTAGACATACTATAGTTCAAAGTCTAATTTAGAATAACTAATTAAATGAGGATTAGTTAATTCTATTCTAAAAATGTTAAAATTAAAGAAATGAAAGAATTAGAAATTAACCAATCAAATATTGACTTTGTTAGCATTAACCTAGAGAAAGAAGCTGAACTTTTTCTCAGAGAATACCTAAAAGAATATATAAATCAAGGTAGTGAAAAAAGTATAGCCTCAGGTCAGACGATGCTTCTTGGTTCTTGGTTGATAAAGTTTGA
>JAYTYR010000025.1:0-2958 GCA_043742265.1 bacterium
TATGCTGATAGTAACGTTGCCAATCCCAAATACGAGGATGTGGGCTCTGGTAAAGTTAAAGCTCGTGAAGCAGTACTTATATACTATGATGAGAATAAAATTACATTAGAAGAACTACTCGATAAATACTGGCATCATATAGACCCTACAGATGCTAGTGGTAGCTTTGCAGATCGTGGATACCAATACACTACTGCCATATACTATTATAACGAAAAAGACAAAGAAGTAATATTAAAATCAAAAGACAAAATAGAAAACTTTATAAAATCAAACAAATCTTTTAAAGAAGAATTAACCA
Organism: bacterium; assembly: GCA_043742265.1. Taxonomy (GTDB): domain Bacteria; phylum Patescibacteriota; class Minisyncoccia; order Phycocordibacterales; family UBA5272; genus JAMIGE01. The sequence continues at coordinate 302 of JAYTYR010000025.1, forward strand.
TTAAAAATAAAACATCTTCTGCTATTATAGCCACTGAGATATTACCATTTACCAACTTTTATCCAGCTGAAGAGTATCATCAAGATTATAAAGATAAAAATCCTGTGCGTTATCAATATTATCGTGATGGATCAGGACGTAATGATTTTATAAAAATACATTGGCCAGATGGTAGCACGACACAAGTAGCTAAGACAGAAGAAAACATGATTGCGAATAATAAAAATACAACAGATAGTGACACAAAAGTTAGTGATATAAAAAAATATACTTGGAAGAATTTTTCTAAAATAGATAAAGAAAGAAGATTAAAAGAGTTGACTGCTTTACAATATAAAGTTACTCAAGATAGCGGTACCGAGCCATCTCACTCTGTGGATAATTATAATGATAATCAAGCAGCCGGTATATATGTAGACATAGTGAGCGGTGAGCCACTGTATCTATCTAATGATAAATACGATAGTGGTACTGGTTGGCCAAGCTTTGTAAAGCCTATATCCAATGATCACGTTACATTACATAGCGACAAAGGACTTATTGGCTACTTCTCTGCTCGCACTGAAGTGCGTAGTGCTATTGCCGACTCACATTTGGGTCATGTATTTGATGATGGCCCAAAGGATCGTGGTGGGAAGAGATACTGTATGAATGGTGCCGCTCTTCGTTTCGTGCCATTAGTCGATATGGAGAAAGAGGGGTACGGAGAATACATAATATATGGAAAATAAAAAATATAACATTATAAACACAGAAAATCAAAATGGTTTCAATTTTAATAATATAAAATTGAAAATAGTCGAGGCTTTTAAAATAGGGTCAGTGCCAGCTGTGATAGCTTCACTATGTTGTCTCTCACCACTGATACTAGTCGCTTTGGGTATAGCCACCACTAGCTTTGCTGCTTCGCTCGCTGACGTGTTTTATGGTACATACAAATGGGCTTTTAGGGCAGCTGGGCTACTCGCACTGCTTATTTCTTTTTATTTTTACATTACCAAGTCTAGCGGTATATGCACACTCGACGAAGCTGTAAAAAGGAGAAATGAAATCATAAATAAATTCCTCCTCGCTCTTGTAATAGGTGTAATATTTTATATAATATTCCTATATGGTGTAGTGGAGTATGTAGGTATATGGTACCACATTTGGAAGTAGATTATCTATCTGCTCTCATCTCATACACCGCGTGTTTACATTATGCTATATATCTATACCCAAGCCAAGCTGACTTTGACACCATCTATCAGTACTTGCTCTAGAGCATAGTAATCATTATCCAGCTGAGCTTTTTGTAAAGACTTTATATATTTAGTCCTATACTCTGACAAAATAACTATAGGCAATAATCCATTTTGTAAACATAGATGGATGAGTATTAGTCTGCCTATACGCCCATTACCATCAGAAAATGGATGTATCATTTCGAAATCAGCATGCACTTTCGCCAAGAAATTAAATATATCTGGCTTTTTATTATTTATAAAAGTAATTAGCTCTTTCATTCTTTTGTCTATACTCATATGATTTGCTGTAGGTACAAATGAGCCTACTATCCTCACTCCACGATCCCTATATATACCAGCATCACTTCTGATACTATTCATTAGTATAGAGTGTAGCTTTAAAATAAATTCTATATCTATTTTATGACTATAATTATCCAATATATACATCAGCGCCGTCTCATGATTTTTAGCTTCCAAATGCTCTATTACACTACGATGTGAGAAAGAAAGATTTTCATATAGTACATCCCTGACCTCACTCTCTGTCATGGTGCTACCTTCTATTTTATTTGTACTATAAGTCAATTTAATATTTAAATTTTCTACAAAGTCTGGTCTTTGTAGAAGCTTTTTAATATTTAATTCATAGCAATCTTTTATTATCTTTTCTTTCTCATTTTTTAAAAAATTATTTATCAATTTATCTTTATTTTTATTTTTATCTTTATTTATTTTTGTATCATTATATGATACAAAAAGATCAGTATAGATCTCATCTATTTTACTAGCATTGGACACTCTTGGCTTTACTTCACTGTTGATCCATCTATTGAGCGCCACAAAAGTCACACCGATCTCCCGCGCTAACGTGTCTTGAGTGATTTCTCTAGCTTTCAATATTTCTTTTATTTTTTGATTATATTTCATAAAAATTACAAAAATAATTTACAATTTATTTTATAAACTATATATAGTATAACAAACTATATATAGTTTGTAAAGTCTTTATGGTTACTATTTTACCCTTCCAAACAAAGGTTTCCTTGGCATTTTGTTTTGAGAGATATGTGCATATATATCCATAGAAGTGCGAGGCATGAAGAAGTACAGGTGATGACCTATACCACATAGACTCAAAACAGACTGTTTTATTATTTCCTTAGCCTTGTTTTTATCTTCTTCGTTTTCACTTTTTATCAATTTGAATGGTTCGGCGCTCTGTATATACTCATCGAGGGACTTTATTTTATCTGTGACTATATGTATAGCTTCGTTTATTTTGAACTCATCCAAAAGTTTTATGTACTCTATATCAAGCTTGCCTTGTTCTGCTTTTTCTAAAATTTCTTTTATATCATCTAGGCTCAAATAGAGACTTGATAATTTCATTATCCTATTTACTTGATTACCTATACCATTTTGGAGATA
>JAYTYR010000026.1:0-1388 GCA_043742265.1 bacterium
CAGAAATACAGAAAGCTTTAACAGAAATAGTTGAGCACATTGATAATAACTTCTAATGACGGTTAAGATAAAACAAACAAGTAATGAAGGCTTCGACCCTACCCCCAAAGTGGGGTGGTTGTCTTATCTCATTCATAGAGATAACACGCATACTTACTTGATAGTAAATTATAAGAATAATGTCTTAACGCTAGAATCAGAGCTAGGTCTAGTATTTGAAACTTCCTATATAGAACATGTTACTTGTAAACAATACCGACTAGAATTAGTAAGAGACCCTAGTCATATCACCCCTTTTGTTAAAAAGAAAATACATCCCGAGTTAATCTCAGTGAGTGCAAAAGAGTGATTAGTACACCCTGTTGGGCTAGAATAAACTTTTACCCCAGATAAGGAACTACCATGAACGGACTTTACAAAGTACTACACCTACTTTTAGGCTGCACGGCACTAGGAGTAGTTAGTGGAGTTATTGTTGGGGTAGCCTATATAGTCGCTAAACTTTTAACTACTATTTGGGGGGTGTAATGAATCCCACCGTATTTTTTTATGTAATAAAAGAAATGACTATACAAGGCAATGATAAGTCTAAATGGGTACTTGAAAAAAATAAATTGCATCAAGCTACGCGAGAACTATTTAATACTTTACTAGAAAATTACCCTGATAACCTACTAAACATCACACCTAAAATTATACCAAGTGAAGTGCAAAGTATGCTCACTAGGGGGCTTTTGTATGACTAAAAGGCACACCCTTAAATGCTGGACTGATAACTTTCAGGGTATCTGGGATGGGGTACAGACTTACACTATTAGAGTCAATGACCGAAATTATCAAGTGGGGGACACCTTACAGCTTAATGAATACACTCCACCACCCTTAGAGGGTTATGAGAAAAGTTCTTATTCTGGGAGAGTTATTGGCGCTAATATTACTCATATTACTGAAAGCGGAAAGTTGGGATTAAAAGATATTTGTGTGCTAGGAATACAAGCATGGTCAAGAAGGATTTTATAAATACTATTTGACAAACTATATAATTACTATATAATTAGTATATCAAAACACAAAAACATAAAGGAGTATGTAAATGAAAAAACACTATGTTATGCTGGAATACACTACTGAAGATGAAGAAGATGTTAAATCTATCCCTTGGGGTGGGCTATTACAAGGTGCAATTAATTGCACTAACTGGAAACATATTGAACAAAAATCCCTAAAAAATCATTGTGAGTTAGAAGCTAGGGTTATAGTGAGTAATGAGCATTCTTTTGCTCCAGAGAGGCAAGCGTATGTAGCAATGCTGAAAGTTCAGCTATATCAAGCTATTATTACTTATCTTGGTATTGAACAAGCAGATTTTTAATATCTTTCAAGGAGGA
>JAYTYR010000027.1:0-1285 GCA_043742265.1 bacterium
ATACCATTTAATAAAAGTTTCACCAAACATATTTTTCAGAGTAAGAGCAAAGGTTTCATTTTTATGCAAATGTCTAGCCTCTCTAGTGATAATGAGTAATGTGTAATATACCATTCGTATTGTGATATGGTTAGCCTCATCATAGTACATTCTACTAATACCCATGTATTTTTCAGGTAATTTTTGGTTTAGGTCAAACTTAGCAAGAACAAGAGAATGGGCATGATTCAGCATATAGAAAGTTAAGGCTTCAGTTTCTACAGTAGCTACACCCGACAAGGTAGTGAAATACTGATTCAGTTTAGAAACAGTACTCTTTAGATTTAGGCCAGTATTATTTATTGCAGTAGTTAAAGGTGTCTGCTTGATGTAAGCTAGAGACTGGTCATGATGTTCATACATAGTAGTCCATCCTTGGAGGTATTAGGTACTTTATTATCTAATTGATACTTAAGATTGTCAAATGTTATTGCCAAAACCGCCACATTAATTCACGGTTATATTTTTTGTATAAGGCTGTTAGTTTAGTCACATTAAAGTTATCAATGTATTCTTTTTGTTGAGAAGTTTCTACTGCATGTGGTACATAGGTATCACGAACAAATTTAACTGGGTTTGGTATTTCGAATATTTTAGCTAGTAAGGCTAAAGTAAGTCCAGTCCTGCCAATGCCACCCATACAGCCTACATATATTGGGTTTCCTTGTCGCATTGCTTTCAAGATATTAAATAACCCTAACTGCATTAGTGGCTCTGGGGGTACTGAGAAATCAACTGTAGGAATATTAACTTCACAGGGCAGGTTAATTTCTTTTGCCATTTTTACCCTAAAAACATTTTGTGGGAAATCAGCATTTCTAGTAGCATAAAAAGGCCCACCATATACTTTTCGGTTACGCCATCCTAATTTAAGAGATATTGATTTAAAACTTGTGCTATCTAATTCGTGTACTACTGTGGTATTTCCCATTTAAACACTCCTTTGTTGAATTAAGTATATCTTATTATGGATGCTAGTGATTGTCAAATAAATTATCGAATTAATGTCAAAGATTTTTTTCCACAATCAGGGCAAAAAATAAAGTTTCTAACTAGGCCTTCATCGCAGTGATGGCACCCTACCCCATTACAATGTAGGCATTCATCAAAAACTGGCAATTTACCTGTATCTTTACACCTGCGGCAATCATGGTCTGAGGTAGTGTTATCATCCATGTTAAATACATTAAATACTTCATTGCCTTGTACTTCAAATATATACTGGTGAAACCTACGATTACCATTG
>JAYTYR010000028.1:0-1285 GCA_043742265.1 bacterium
ATACCATTTAATAAAAGTTTCACCAAACATATTTTTCAGAGTAAGAGCAAAGGTTTCATTTTTATGCAAATGTCTAGCCTCTCTAGTGATAATGAGTAAGGTGTAATAGACCATGCGTACTGTGATATGGTTAGCCTCATCATAGTACATTCTACTAATACCCATGTATTTTTCAGGTAATTTTTGGTTGAGGTCAAACTTAGCAAGAACAAGAGAATGGGCGTGATTCAGCATGTAAAAAGTTAGGGCTTCAGTTTCTACAGTAGCTATCCCAGACAAGGTAGTGAAATACTGATTCAGTTTAGAAACAGTACTCTTTAGATTTAGGCCAGTACTATTAATTGCAGTAGTTAAAGGTGTCTGCTTGAGGTAAGCCAGAGACTGGTCATGATGTTCATACATAGTAGTCCATCCTTGGAGTTATTAGTTACTTTATTATCTAATTGATACTTAAGATTGTCAAATGTTATTGCCAAAACCGCCACATTAATTCACGGTTATATTTTTTGTACAGGGCTGTTAGTTTAGTCACATTAAAGTTATCAATGTATTCTTTTTGTTGAGAAGTTTCTACTGCATGGGGTACATAGTTCTCACGAACAAATTTAACTGGGTTTGGTATTTCGAATATTTTAGCTAGTAAGGCTAAAGTAAGTCCAGTCCTACCAATGCCACCCATACAGCCTACATATATTGGTTTTCCTTGTCGCATTGCTTTCAAGATATTAAATAACCCTAACTGCATTAGTGGCTCTGGTGGTATTGAGAAATCAACTGTAGGAATATTAACTTCACAGGGTAGGTTAATTTCTTTTGCCATTTTTACCCTAAAAACATTTTGTGGGAAATCAGCATTTCTAGTAGCATAAAAAGGGCCACCATATACTTTTCGGTTACGCCATCCTAATTTAAGAGATATTGATTTAAAATTTCTGCTATCTAATTCGCGTACTACTGTGGTATTTCCCATTTAAACACTCCTTTGTTGAATTAAGTATATCTTATTATGGATGCTATTGATTGTCAAATAAATTATCGAATTAATGTCAAAGATTTTTTTCCACAATCAGGGCAAAAAATAAAGTTTCTAACTAGACCTTCATCGCAGTGAGGGCACCCTACCCCATTACAATGTAGGCATTCATCAAAAACTGGCAATTTACCTGTGTCTTTACACCTGCGGCACTCATGGTCTGAGGTAGTGTTATCATCCATGTTAAATACATTAAATACTTCATTGCCTTGTACTTCAAATATATACTGGTGAAACCTACGATTACCATTG
>JAYTYR010000029.1:0-2267 GCA_043742265.1 bacterium
TTGACTGCTGTCTCTATGGTATTCTCCGTAGCCTGTTTAATCGTCGATATTATTTTATCAAGGTCTTTTCCAGTCATATATTTATTTACTAAGTTCTACACAAGTGTTAATAATTGCTACGACTTTTCCTGAAAGGTCTGGCATTTGAGCAAGAGGGACGGAGGGGAGTGAAACTTGCTGTAATATACCAGCAATAAAAGCATACTGTTCTTTAGTAAACCCTATAATATTTGTTGTTGTCTCTATATTTTCTGTTTCCATGATTTTATTTTATTAGTCGTAAATTTGTTATCCCCCCTGTTTTACTTTTATCTTGTGGCTTCACCCCATATTCAATACATTTTTTATATTGTTCGTCTAATTTTTTAATTTCTATATCTAAATAGTTTAAATTATTATTATGTCTATCAATAATAGATTGTTTTTCATTTTTAGAATTATCTATTTTATTTATTACTTCATCTAAAGATACAGATATAACATCTACAGTTTTTGTAGTAGTTATAGTTTCTACTTTTAATTTATTATCTTCAAGAGTATATTTAATTTCTGTTTGCATGTTATTTTTTATTTAATTAAGTCTAAACCATATTGCACTAGTGGCACTATATGCGTATGTTGCAAATGCGTTTATACCTAGGGTTGTTAATGTTGATAATATTGTACCACCACCCAAAGTTAATAAGGTGAGGACTTGGGAAGTCATTATAGATACCTTTTGTCCGTCTGCGGCTGACGGCATATTTATTGTTAATGTGGCTAATGTACTTGCTGGATTGAGGAATACTATTAACTCCATGCTGTCAAAATTTGGTAAGTTAATGGTTGTCCCTGTAGCTGGTACATTGTATGAAACTGTTTGTTTATAAAATGACATATTTTTAATAATTAGAGGTTATATAACAATTTGTACCAGTGCTATCAAATTGCACCACTAATGAAGTCCACTGTGTGTTTATAACTTTATTAGCAGCTCCGTCTATAGTACCTGAGGCAGGTGATATTGTAATACCATTTGCTGTCGCATCTATTTTCTTTATTATAAATATCTGCTTAGCGGTATTTGTTAATGTAACTGTGACCCCTGCTGTTGTAGCGTCACATGGGATTAAATAATCTGCTGGTAAGGCTGTATAATTAGTTGTTTTAGTAGCAGTAACTGGGAGGGCTAATCCAGCATTAAAAGTAGCTAAATTAGTTGAGCTAATTTGTAGTTTTACAGCCCCAGTGCCATCACCTATTAAAACAGTATTTGAAAGACCTGGGACTGTGGTCCCTACGTTTGCACCAATAAAAACATTACCAGCCCCTGTGGTTACACCATTCCCAGCAAATTGACCTATAGCAGTATTATTATCCCCTGTAGTTAAGTCATATAGGCTAAACCCCCCAATACTTGTACAGTTATTAACTGTTGTGGCAATACGTATGGCTTGTACACCTATAGCTACGTTGGCTGACCCTATGGTATTGTAGTAGAAAGGTTGGTAGCCAGAGACAACATTATTTGACCCAGTTGTGTTGGAGAAGAGGGCATACACACCAGAGGCAACATTTTGTGCCCCAGTGGTGTTGGAGTATAGAGTGGCATAGCCAGAAGCTACGTTGTTTGAGCCAGTGGTGTTGTTGTAGAGGGTGGCATAGCCAGAAGCTACGTTGTAACCCCCTGTATTCCTAGTCCTAGCCTGCCCAGTACCTGACCCTATACCTGTAGCCGTGAATACGAGCCCTACTGTGTTAGCAGTAGCCCCGATGAGAGTAAAGTCGGTAGTCCCTATGGTGGATATAGAGTATGTAGTACCTGTGACAAATGAGCCTGCTGTAGTGAGTACGTCACCGTACATAGACTGGTACCCTGAGACAACATTATTTACTCCAGTAGTGTTGGAGTAGAGGGACTGATACCCAGAAGCTACATTATTTGCACCTGTAGTGTTGTAGTAGAGGGATTGATACCCAGCGGCGGCATTAAATGCCCCAGTAGTGTTGTAGTAGAGAGATTGATACCCAGCGGCGGCATTGAATGACCCCGTATTCCTAGTCCTAGCAGTCCCAGTACCAGTACCAGGTCCTGTAGCAGTAAAGGTAAGCCCTACTGTATTAGCAGTAGCGCCGATGAGAGTAAAGTTGGTGGTCCCTATAGTAGTAATAGAGTATGTAGTCCCTGTGATGAATGACCCTGCTATAGCTGATACATCGCCATACATGGACTGGTACCCTGAGGCGATATTACTCGCCCCAGTAGTGTTAGAGAAGAGTGAGTTAGC
>JAYTYR010000030.1:0-14290 GCA_043742265.1 bacterium
TAAATCTACTATTAGACCCACCATAGGTCTTGTTGTTTGTATATTTTTTGAAGTCTTTCATAACTACTATCATAGCACACTATTTGACAAATAGCTAGTTTTATATCAAATTTAATCCTGGTGTGTTTTATATACACTGATATTTTTAAAATGAATCAGCTCTTCATAGGGTGTGTGATTTATGGTATGTCCAAATGCTTTTTTATAAGCAATTTCTAACTCTGACGCAGCTCGACACAAGTCCATCATGGTCATTTCTATATATCCATACGGGTCACCATTGTCACCCTCTGCAAAAGCTTCTGTGAGCTCTTTGTCAGTCTCTATTAAAAGATCATCAATAGCTTCTACCAGAAGACCTAAAGTGGGAATTGAAACTTGCATATTTATCATAATTTTTATTTTATTTGCTGGGGCACAAGGGATCGAACCTCGATTAACAGTTCCAGAAACTGCTGTCCTACCATTAGACGATGCCCCAATATGATATATTATACAACAAATTTACATAAAATAAAAGGGCGACCCCGTAGGGGTCGCCCTTTTATTTTTATTTTCACTTACTTTTTATTCTAGTTTTTTAACTTTTCCTTTTATTCTTTGATCTCTCTGTCTCAGTTAGGAACTCCTTCCTCATACGCACTGACTTCGGAGTTATCTCTAAATATTCGTCATTATTCATGATCTCTAGTCCACGCTCGATAGTGATCTCAAACGGTGGGACTAAAGTGATCGCTTCATCAGTACCACTCGATCTCATGTTTGTCAGCTGTTTACCTTTAGTAGGATTGACCATCATCTCTTCGCCTTTGCTTGTGTTACCTATTATCATACCTTCATACACCTCTGTGGCGGGGTTGATATATATTACTCCTCTATTTTGGAGATTCCAAAGTGAAAATCCAAGAGCTTTACCGCTTTCCATACTAGTCATAGATCCAACCTCTCTCCTATCTATTTTACCTACATATGGACCAAACTTGGTAAAGCGACTTGAAAATATTCCCATACCTTTAGTGTCTATTACAAATTCACCACGATATCCGAGTAGACCTCGTGTGGGGGCCTCGGCTTTGATCCTGGTCGTACCATCCTTTTCTACCATATCCACCACCATACCTTTCCTTTTGCCTATTTTTTCCATAACTATACCAGATGTCTCTGTGGGTACGTCTATTACTACTTCCTCATATGGTTCTTCTTTGTCACCATTGGCTAGTGTATGTATAATCACTTGTGGCTGTGATACTTGTAGCTCATAGCCTTCACGACGCATAGTTTCGAGTAGTACGGCGACATGTAGCTCTCCACGACCATACACCTTGTACCTATCTCCTCCATCAAAGTCTACTTTTAGTCCCACATTTACCTCTAGCTCTTTCTCTAATCTATCTCTGATCTGACGCCCTGTTACGAATTTACCTTCTTTACCAGCAAAAGGTGAATCATTAACAAAAAAATTCAAACTAATAGTCGGCTCGTCCACTCCGATAGACGGCATCGCTGCTTGATCTGCATTCTTCACAAAGGTCTCTCCGATGAATATATCTGGGAACCCAGCAATAAGGACTATATCCCCCGCTTCTGCTACCTCACTCTCTACACGACCAACTCCACGATACTTAAATATTTTTGTAATTTTACCTTTTCTATCTTCTCTATTTGGATTCTTTATTATCAGCTCTTCTCCCACCTTTGCCATACCATCATATATACGAGCTGAGCACATACGACCAAGGAAGTTGTCATAAGCTAAATTAAAAGCTTGAGCCACGAATGGCTTTGTAATGTCACCAGACGCTTTTGGTACCTTTTCTAAAATTATATCAAGCAAAGGATCCAGGTTAACTCTCGCATCATCCATACTCTTCATCGCTATACCTTGTCGACCGATAGCATATACAGTCGTGAAGTCTAGCTGCTCATCATTGGCCCCTAGCTCTAGGAATAGCTCAAACACTTCATCATGCACACGTACAGCGTCAGCCGCTGGCTTGTCGACTTTGTTGATTACTACTATTGGCTTCAAGCCTAACTCTAAAGACTTTTTCAGCACGAAGCGAGTTTGTGGCATAGGTCCCTCTTGGGCATCTACAAGCAATAACACAGAGTCTATACTCTTTAGTACTCTTTCTACTTCTGATCCAAAGTCGGCATGTCCTGGTGTATCTACTATATTTACCTTTACACCTTTGTACTCTACCGAAGTATTCTTGGCATAAATAGTGATACCACGCTCCCGCTCTATGGCGTTAGAGTCCATAGTATAACCCTCCTCACCAGTACCACATTGCTTCATTAGAGCATCAGTGAGTGTGGTCTTGCCATGGTCTACGTGAGCGATGATAGCGATATTTCTGATTTCTTGTTGCATATATTTATAATAAGTAGAAAGTTAAAAAGTAATTGAATAATGATAACACAATTTTAGATAAAATACAATAGCAACACTGGTATAAAATTCTTTTAGACCAAAATATCAATCAACAAAGACAATTTTACAGACGTGGTCCAAATCATACAAACTCCACCACCAACCCCACCGATACCAGTAACCCCAGTTAGTCAGGCAGTGGTGACACAAGGGATAGTAGTGACTTTTGGAGATAACACAAATATCTCAACAAAATAAGGATTTTTTGAGAATATTTAAGAATTAGTATTTAGTAAGAAGATTTTTCTTGAACTATTAATTACTTATCAAGTTTTTTATCTGGGTAAAATACATACCAAGCATTATTGGGTAATTCCGAACCCCACCACTCCATCCCCCAATTTGCGTTAGACTAGTGAGTAATTTTAGCTCCATCGTGTGTTGGGTAAGTCTTGACAAGTATTTGACAATCTTATCAGAAGGTGTATAATGAAACAAAGCAAGCTAGGTATTTTAATAGATTACTTGCAACGCTAGTTACTTTGCCGATTTCGGCACCCCCAGACCCGCTTGCGGGCCTTATAAAGGAGGTTACATGAGACACTTTAGCATCCTCTTATTATTGGTCATCCTCACCGCCTGTGGTGGTGGTGGAGATTTAGATAAGATTACTGATGTGCATTTGGATCCTGCTCCAAACCCACAGTTGTCCCTTACTGCCAAACCGGGAAATGGAGGTGGATGACCCTACCTTGGCGACTCATCCTCGCCAAGTATCAATATCCCTCGACAGCTCAGCTGTCGAGGGAGTTTTATATCTTGCTTTAAACCACTGACTGTTGAGTAGAGGTTTTATAACCCCTACTTTACTTATGGCTTTATTTAAGTTTTAACTTATTCAAAATTATTGGAATAAATAATATTGAAGTAATTGTCGAAGTAATAAGTCCGCCAGTAATCACAACTGCGAGTGGTGCTAAGAATTCTACACCTGGGGCATCGTTTGCTATTATAAATGGAATAAGAGCTAGACCTGTCACAATAGAAGTCATAAGTACTGGTGTTACTCTTTCTTTGGTAGCTTGAATTATGAGCGATGTTTTATCGCAAACAGTATTTTTTTTGAGTAATTCTTTTACCCGTGAGATTAACATAATTCCATTTCTAGACGATATTCCAGCGAGAGAAATAAATCCGACTAAGTGAGCCAAGCTTATAGTGCCTCCATAAATGTATACGAATATAAGTCCACCAAAAAAGGCAACTGGAATATTTAAGAGTATAAGTAGAGATAAAATCCAAGATGAGAAAGCGTAATAAAGTATTATTCCAATTAAAATAATTACAAGCATAAACACCAAAGTTAATTTGCCGCTATTTTCTTTTTGACTTTGATACACACCTTCATAACTGAGTGAAATATTTTCTGGTTGCTTTGAATTATCTAATTTTGTTTTTACATTATCTACTGTTCCTACAATGTCACGACCTTCGTAATTAGCACTCACTACTACGACTCTTTTACCACCTTCATGAGTTATAGAGTTTCGTCCTTCTCCGATCTCAATATTAGAGATATTTCCAAGGTTTAGTCCTGCTCCACCAACAGTTGTATCACGAAGTCCAGTGAATGAATTTCTACTTTCATTATCTAATTTTGTTACTACTGATGTTCGTTGTAGACCAGATACTACTTCACCCACCTTATTTCCAATAAATCCCGATTCAATAGTCTCGCCAATATTTGCAAAGTTCTCACCTTGCTTATTTAACATTTCAGTATTTGGATATATGAGAATTTCAGGAACTTTTACATCTCTAGAGAGTTGGCCATTACTCACACCTTCTTCTTTTTGCAAAAGTGAAATAATTGTATTCCCATACGCTCTCATTTTCTCAATATCATCACCATATATTTTGATTACTATCGGAGCTCTGACACCTGATATGAGTTCTTCTACTCTGTGTGTAATTGGCTTTCCAATTGAAAAATTAGCTCCAGGAAAATTATTAAGTATAGATTGTATCTCAGTTACATTTTTTTGATAATTCTTATTTTGCCCATGATCAAATACTACTTGCATCTCTCCAGAATTAGCACCACTGCCGTGCGGATCAGCTGCAGCGCGACCAGTAGTATTACTTACATTTAATACATAAGGAAGTGATTTTACTTTTTCTCCGATGTTTTTAATAAAGAGATTTGTCGTATTTAGAGCTGTTCCAGTTGGGAGTACTATACCGATAGTAAGCGAGTCCTCATTGAATGGTGGTATACCTTCTTTACCTGCGTTCATATACATGACGGCTGAAGAAATTATCATTAGAAAAAATATCACACCGATAGTTTTCCAGGCGTAAATAATTTTACTTAAAACTTTTTCTGTTATATTTTCTAACAAAAGAATTAGTTTTGGTGTTTTGTGCTCATGTTCACTTTCTCCAAGCATAAGCGAAGCGAGTGCCGGAGTTAAAGTAATAGAAACAATAAGCGATGCAATAAGAGAAATAATATAAGCGAGTCCAAGAGAGTTTAAAAGTTTACCTTCAACGCCGCCCAAGAAAAATACTGGGACAAAAACCAACACTACAAGTATAGTCGCATAAATTATTGATCCCCGAACTTCTTGTACAGCATTAATAATTATTTTTACTTTTTCGAGACCTTTATTCTTTTTATCTCGCATTCTTTTTATAATATTTTCGACACTCACAATAGCGTCATCTACTAGCTCACCCAAAGCAATGGCAATACCACCGAGAGTCATTACATTTACTGAAAGACCAAGTAAATAGAATATAATAGCAGTCACAGCGATAGAAGTCGGGATCGCTAAAAGTGTGATAATTGTAGGCTTCCACCTTACTAAAAATAGAAATACAATCACAAATACAATTATCAATGCTTCTGTCAGAGCTTTCTCCACATTTCCAAGTCCGGCTGTAATAAACCATTCTTGCCTAAATAAATTAGTTTCTATAGTAACATCTTCAGGTGATGTTTTTTGAAGTCTTACCATTAATTCATCAACTCTTTTAGTTGTATCAAGTGTCTCGGCATCTGGCTGTTTGAATACACGAAGTATTACACCATTTTCACCATCAATTGAAGCTGAGCCTCGCACCACACTCGAGCCTTTTACAAATGAAGCAACTTCACCGAGCCTCACAACTCCATTTTTAGTCTTAATAGCTATGTCAGAGAGCTCTTCAATATTTTTAGGTGCAACAAGTATCCTGACAGGATATTCTTTATTTTGCTGTTCCAAAATACCACCAGAAGAATTTTGTAAATTCTTTCTTAAGATTTCATTTATTACTTCTTGTGATAAATTATAATTTTTAAGAGCGTCGGCATTTAGTCTGACTTGCCATTCCACAACATCTCCACCCATCACCATCACATCAGAAATACCTTTTAATTTTAGTAAATTTGGCTTGATTGTAAAATCAGAAAAAGTACGAAGTGCTTGTGTGTCAATATTATCAGTCCCTTTTATCCCGACCCACATTATTTCACCCATGACAGATGATACTGGACCGATAGAGAGCCTCACATTTGATGGAAGTGATACATTAGAAATTCTTTCTTGCACCAATTGTCTATTTCTATAAATATCAGAATCAAAAGGAAATTCTATATTTATAACACCAAGTGCAAATGAAGCAGTACCACGAACCCTGTCTACATTTGAAGTGCCGAGTAATGCATTTTCAAGAGGAATGAGCACATTTTTCTCTACTTCTTCAGGAACAAATCCATCGGCTTCGGCAAAGATAATAACTGTCGGCTTGTTAATATTTGGCAAGACGTCAATAGGCATATTGATAAAAGCAAATACACCAACAATAGTAACCAAAGCTGTCAGCATTAAAGTTTTGGCACTATTAATTGTGGCTAAAGTAATTATTTTTTTCATCATATATTTTAATGTTCATGAGGCTGGCTCTCATTTTGTACTTTATTTTTAGGAGTTGTAGGTGTATTTGAAGTTGTATTTTTATTTCCTAAAATTTCATTTATATTTTGTCCATTTTGCAAATTTAAATTTGTATCTAAAACAACCAAATATGAAAATCCATATTCAAGACCACTTAAAACTTCTACATACTCACCCAAAGTTCGACCAACTTTAACCTCTTGTTTTCTAATAATATTATTTTCTGTTTGAATCCAAACAAACGGAGTAAGATTGTCAAAAAGCACGGCTTTACTTTGTACAAATATTCCTTTTTTAGAATTCTCAGGAATTATTCTAACTGATGAACCCACAGGGAAAATTGTACTAGCTGATATTTTTGCTTCTGCCTGATGACCACCTTGTTCATTTATAGTTGGGCTTATTCCAGTTATAATAGCGCTTCCAGAATTAAAGTCAGCTTTCCAAATAAGTGACAATGTATCTCCTTTTTTAATATCATGCCATGTAGGAGGTACGGTAAAGCGAATCATTTTTACGGGGTATTGTTTAGAGATGAGGCCTATTTTATTCGAAATGGTAATATAATCTCCTACATTTTTTTCAACTTCTGCTATAATTCCAGGTCTATTTGCAATTATAGCTACAATTCCTCCGCCCACTTTAGCAAGTCTTTCTGCAAGTAGAGTTGCAGACTTTGCTTCGTTGTCGGCTTTTAATTTAGTAGAAAATTGATCTAATTTCTTAAGAGCCAAGTCATTTTCAAGATTACTCACTTGTTTAGAAAGTTCAACATCTAACTGACTGTATTCTCTTTGTTTAGAAGTCCTAGCAAATTGTATTTCATTCAAGTCTTTTGTTATGTCTTTGAGAGTAGCTTGTAAATTTAGAATTAGATCTGTAATGTCTTTTGTATTTATTTGGTCGACAGAAAAAGAAGCTTCTACTATTTGATTTGTTTTATTTAATAGATCTGCAGTATCATTTTCTGTTAAAGTTTTTGATTTTACTTTACTTGCAAATGATGTTAGTAAATTTGCATAGCCGTATTTTAGACTTGAATTTCTAGACCCAATATCAAATTTTAAATTCGACTCATAATAATTTTGACTAAATGGACTTTGTTCATTTTGACTTACAAAAGGATATATTTTTGTAATCGCAGAGTTACCAAAATCTTGCAATTTGTTTTGCAAAGATTTTTCTCTATTTTCAAGCTGTGTAAGCTCTGCCAAATAAGCGACAGACGAAGAAGAATTCCCAGTGTATAGACTTTTTTGTTTGTCAGTTATATTTTTGAAATTATTTATTAGCTTGGCGTAAATACTTTCAGATTCTTTGCTTACATTTTGCGCTGCTTCTGAGTCTAGCCTTGCTTTATAGGCATTTGTCTCTTGTATTAGGAGCTGTGACTGTACTTCAGGACTAATACCAGTTACTGTCACATAGCCCAAAATATCACCGACTGATACATTGTCACCGACAGATACATTCCAAGAACTTATAACTCCGTCACGAGATGAGTGAATGGATGAAATGTCAGGCGATACTATTTCACCATAAAAGCTACTTAGTCCTTCTTGTGAGATTTTGTCAGGATCATTATCACCAACTTTTCTTACTGTTACCTGGTCACCTTTTTTGACTTCAGCTACTGGGGCATCATGTCCAGCATCAGCATACACTTTGACCATCACAGCTACAAGAAGTATGGCTATTATAGGTAATATATACACACTTCTCTTATGTATATCAGAGAATTTGTCTCTGATATTATTTTTAATTTTTTGCATATAATTTTGTTTATAAACTTTATGTTTAATTAATGTCCGTGAGGTTTGCTTTCATCCTGTACGGTATTAGTACCATCGCCAGCATTTACAGATACCGTAAATGGATAAGTTTCAACTTTTCCACCAACCTTAAATTGTGCAAATAAAGTATAATTACCTTTTTGTTTAAAGTTAAAAGCAAAATGCACTTCTTTATTACCAGTGTGATCATCTGGATGTCCATGTATATAAACATTTGGATCATCATTTAGAGCAATGACATGTCCTTTGGCACCAAGATAATTTTCCGTCTCTATTATTTTTTTGTTCATATATTTTTGTTTTAGTTTTTTAAATTAGTAATTGTAAAAAACAGAAACTATATGTTGAAAGTACAATTTTCTAAATATATACAATTGTCATATATGTGAGGTGGGGACTCATAGTATACAAATTTATTTTTATTTGAAACAAATATTTCTAAATTTATAAATGGGTTTATAAAAAGTTGTGAATCAAAGTCTACACTACTTAATAAGTTTTTTAGTTTAGCATTTGCTTGTAGAGATAAGATTTTTTCTGCGCAATCAAAGTTTGCCTTTTTCTCTCTTGTATGTCCATGACTTTCTTTGTTACTTTGCTCACCATTTTCTTTATGATGATCGCTATTTATAGCTAACGCAGGATGAACTGTGCATAACAAAAAAACCAACATTAAAACACTTCCAAAAACTTTTGAAAAGATATTTATTTTGTTAGTTTTTTTAATTTGCATAATTCTTTAGTATTTCTTCAACCATTCATTCATCATTTTTATTTCACCTTCTTGAGCTTTTATTATATCATTGGCAAACTTTTTTAGCTCAGGAGACACGGTGTTATCTTGTAAGAGCTTATTTGCCATATCTACCGCTCCTTGGTGATGAGGTATCATCCCTATTATAAATTCTTTTTCAAGAGCACGTCCAGTTTTACCATCCATCATTTTTACCATGTCAGACATTGTCATGTTCATCATTCCATTATCCATTTTCATTTGTGATTTACCATCATTTGTTTTGTGATCAAAGATTTCTTGCCAATGCCATGAATAAGTTACGAGTAAAATACCAGCCAATACAATTGAAACTATTTTATAATTTATATTTTTCATATTTTAAAATTAATTATGTGATTAATAATTTTTATACTCCTCACATTAAGAGCATAAAAAATACCATAAGTGCCATAATAAAATTTTCTATAAATGTAGCCCAAGTCATAGGAATTTTAAATAATGTGCCTAGGCAAACACATCTTATTTCATCTTTGTTCGTAATTACTTTATAAGCAGAATACATACCAAGAGTTGAAATTATTAATACCAAAATATTTTGAAGTAAGAACATAAACCCTGCTAAATAAAGCACTCCTAAAAATATTTCTAAAAAAGGAAAAATATATCCATAACTTAAGTACCTTTTAGCAATCACATCATAACTAGCAAAACCAATTGCAAACCCTTTTAAATCAATTAATTTTAGTCCTCCAAAAATAATTAGAAATAGTCCCATCCAATCCATCATATATGACATCCAATCAAAACCATTAAACTGTCTAATAAATGCAAATAAAGTAACAAGAGCAATTATTGATATAAGTGGGAATAATTCTTTTAAGTGATAAAACAAATCTTTTTTTTTAGGCATCACAAATGGTAAATCTACTTTTACAGAATTTGTAGTTTTGTGATGTTCACAATAAAAGTGATCCATGCTAGATATATTTTCTTTAAACACTCCGTCCATAGAACACTTTTCGCATTTGTTTACTTTTGTATTTTGCATAATTAGTTTCTTTTTAGTTTATATACTTTGATAATCTCTTCTTGCATTTTATCTTGTGTTTTTTTATCACTATTTTTAGGGGAATACAAGCAGTGATTTAAATGGCTCTCAAGCATTTCATCTTCAAGTGAAGAAATAGCACTTTTGATAGCGCTTGTCTGAGTAATGATATCTATACAATACTTGTCATCAATTATCATTTTTTCTATGCCTTTTAACTGGCCGGATATCCTGTTTAGTCTGTTAAATATTTTTTTGTTGTCTTTGTTTATTCCGTGCATATACTTTGTTTGCAAGTTTTTGTTTGTTCTTGAATTATATACCCAGTAGGGGTATAAGTCAAGTGGATAAATATTTTTGCCCTTATACTTTTATACAGGTAATATCCACAATGGGGTAAAGCATTTTGAATATGTGTTTGAGTACATCTTTAAAAGATTATTTTTATATAAGAACTTTTTATATGATTTCTATAAAATATAAGTTTGGAAGGGTTGGGAATAATATGCACCATTATTTTACATACTTACCCAGGTCCAAAGTCTCTGTGATGCCGACTTGACGTATAAAGTCGTTCACATGTGAGATGATGATGATGGCACCTTCATAATTCTTTATCGCTTCGGCAATGAGTGGTATATGGCGGAAATTCACATGGTTAGTCGGCTCATCGATAATGAGTATACCAGGCTCGTATAGGGTCAAATATGCCCAAGAGAGCAACGCTTTCTGTCCTTCGGATAGATGACCTATATCGGTAGCAAGCTCTTTGCCTCCGATGAGAAATCCGGATGCGACGGATCTTAAATGTTGGTCATCCAATCTTTTAAATATTTTAGAAAGCTCGCTATATGCAGTTTTGTTAAAGTCCAAAGTAGAAAAGTCTTGTCTATAATACCCTAGCTTTACACCATCGGTATTTACTATTTTTGCTATCCTCTCCATCAACGTAGTCTTGCCTATACCATTTGGCCCTATGATTTGTAATTTGTCGCCTTTTTTCAAATCTATATTCAGTGGGATATTTTTCCTTTCTCCGTTGACTAGTATTTCTACTTCACGTAGAGCTAGTAGAGTGCCACCGATATCCTCCTGACATTTGATATTAAATTTGCGTATAGTGCGATCGTCCTTTTGTACTTCGACTTTGCTATCTTCTAAGTCTTCTATTTCATCCTTTAGCTTTGCGGCCAGCTTGCGCATCTTGCCTCCTTTATCTTTAAAGAAGTTCACCTTCTCTTTGTTGTCTTGTATCTCTTTGGCTATTTGAGCATTGGCTTTGATATCAGCGTCTATTCTCCTTTGTATCTCTTCTAGAGCTTTGTAATAATTACCTACGTATTGCTGTATGGTATTATTTTGTACATTGACATAAAGTATACCATGTGTGAATTCGTTAAGGAATTTCTCATCATGAGATATTACCAGCACAGTACCTGCATAAGTTTTCATAAACTCAGTCAGTAATCTGATGCCTTCTTTGTCTAGATTGTTGGTCGGCTCATCGAGTAACAATATATCTGGCTCTTGTATGAGTGCACGTGCGATAAGTAAACGTCCCTTTTGTCCACCAGACAGAGCCTTGACTTGCTTGTCTAAAATGTTAACTGACTTGTCACCACTCCATAGCTTCACTATATCAAAAGCTTTCTCGGCACGTGGATCTATATCATAAACTTTTTTGATTTGTGTTACGCCCTTATCATCTGTCTCGGTGAATGCTGTCTCTAAATACTCTCTGACCGTCAGGCCATAGCATTCATGGGGTATAGTCTGTTCGGCTATTGCTATTTTCTGATCTTTGTCTATATTTATTTTGCCTTCTATTGGGTCTAGCTGATTCATTATTATTTTAAAAAGTGTAGATTTACCAGCACCATTTTGACCCATTAGAGTGAGCTTTATACCTTGACGTACGACGAAGTTGGCCTCTGTATACATAGGTTTATTTTCATGGAAATAAAATGTGAGATTTTCGGCTCGCATTATTACTTTCCCCCCAGCTATTATTTCTTTTTCTACTGCCATATTTTTAAATTTCTACTTTAGATTTTTATTTTAAAAGATTTTTATTTTAATTTTTATTTTAAATTTTAATTTTAAATTTTAATTTTTAAATTCTAGTTTAACTGTGACATTATAACATATATTAAGCACTGTGTATATTTAATAAAAGTTAATGATGTATTATGGTATAATGTTTGAATGAACATAGACGGCATAAAACCTAAAAAGACTTTGACGGATCTACAAAGTAATACTGGAGCTACGCCAATCAGAGTAGCCTCATACTTTACAGATGAATTAAAAAAGTCTATTTTTGACGATACTACAACGCTTAAAAGCTTGAGATTAAAGGAAGACCAAAGTTCAAAAAATAATAAAGAGATAGGGAATAATAAAGATACAGAAGATAATATAGGGAATAATAAAGATACAGAAGATAATAAAGAGATAGAAAGATTAGAAGCCAAAATTAAATTAGAGGCCAAACCTTTTATTGGAACTATTACTCTTTGTATTAAAAAAATAAATGAATTAGAGAAATATATTACCAATAAAAATCCCAATGAAGAAGCTGATGAAGAAGCTAATGAAGAGTTAATAAGTAGTTTAAAAAAACTTGTAGTTAATAGAGTACAAGAATTTACTAGTGAAAATCTACTCAGTTTAGCACTGTCTATATCATATAAAAGAGATAAAGAGTTAAAGACTGTGCTATACAAGGTATGGAAAATATATATAGAACTTAATCCAACTCCAGCAAAAGTGGGTCAAGATAAAGCCAATAAATATGAAGTAGTGAATCAAGACCAAGTAGTTACAACCCCTGCTGTTATGCCAAATTTGTTTAGTGGTGGTAGAGTAGAAACAAGGCCTAATACGCCCAGACCTACACAGCCTAGTATTCCTACATCTTTAGATGTTGCATTTTCTTTGCAGTCCAACAAGATAAATAAAAATGATCTAGAACTTATAATGCCTGCAGGAATATCAAATACAGATGCTGATAAATATGTCGCATTAATTAATGGTATGATGATGTTGATAGATAGACTTTATGATGTGCAGACCATGGTGCTGCTAGTAAAAAAGTTAGCTATAGGTATAGGTTTAGATAAATTAAGATCGTCCTTTGATAAAGCAACAGTAATATATCAAAGAAATCCTAAACTTTCAAAACTATATCTCATATGTACTGCTTTAGACAAAGCCAGTAGGATGATAGGGTATAAAGATCCTGCAATCACAACAGTCACTCAGGGCAGAGCAGTAAATGCTGCGATCACCACATCGCCGATGCCTCTCGAATCAAGAAATATGATTATACAACCTTTTCCTAATCTATATAGTATACCTGTAGATAAAATAATAGCTTGGAGGCCTCTCGCAAAGATAGAGACTATGACGCGAGCCGCGGCGTTGTCACAAAAGAAAAAAAGAATATTTAATAATGGTAAATGGCGTAAAACTTTACTTGCCTTGGTTGCCAGTGTTGCACTTTTTGGTGGTAATTCTTTATTTAAAAATTCTCAAAATGTAGTAGATAGATTAATTGATGATGAGATAATCACAGGAGAAGGCAACATACAATATACACGGGGCTCTTTACAAGAGGAGATAAATAAAAAAAAGAAAGAGTTAAAAGAAGAATTTGACAAGTCTTTAACTAAAAAGATAGTTTTGCCTACTTCACCAAAACCTGATAAAGACTATAAAATATCTTTCAAAAATAAAAAAGAATTATCTGTACCTTCTGGTAGCAATGTGTGGAGAGTGGTAGAGGTCGATCTAAAAGAGCAAATTTCAAACTTTAAAGATTTAAGTAAGGCAGATCGAGATACTTTGATAGCAAATATTATAAAAGCTATGTCTTCTATTTATAAAAGTAATAATTCTAAAAACCCTAATAACAATCTGAGCATGGTACAAGCTGGAGAATATTTACAAATCCCAACTATTAAAATAAAAAACCAAGATTAAAACTAAAAATAAAAAACTTTAACAATATGAAACAAGAAGACACAGACAAATTAATAGAGATAGAAATAATAGATAGAGTAATGCTCGATATATTGGAGGTACTACCAGAGGAGGCCATAGAAGAATTCGAAGCTCTAACTTCTACTTTAAAAAATACAGGAATTAATAAATTAGATTATAAAAATATAAACGAAGAAGAAAATGATGAATATATAAATCAAAAAAATGAATATATAAACGAAGAAATAGACAGTGATAACCTCGAGAGCCTAGATCAGCTTAAAAGCTTTTTGCAAGTGTATAATATAAATCTAGAAGACATAATAAGACATAATAGAGAAATGGTGGTGACAGAGATAGAGGCAATGTAGTATGTGTAATGTTGGACTGCAACATGTGCTATAGGTGACTTTG
>JAYTYR010000031.1:0-15982 GCA_043742265.1 bacterium
GTTATTGTTATTGTTATTGTTATTGTTATTGTTATTGTTATTGTTAATATAATTTATTTCTTTTATATTTTCACTCATCGTGAAATTAATAGCGCAATTATCAAAATTTATAATATCATCACCATTCTCATAAGAAGATAAAGTATACACTTTATAGCCTCTCTCATAGAGAGCTCGAATTATAGGTGCAATGGCTATATCGATACCTGCTTTATGTGTAACTGTAGGTTGCACAAACAAAATATTTTTATTTTTAAAACTTTTTACATTTACTTTCTCCATAAATTTATTATTTATATTAAAATTATTAGCCTATCATATATTAGTCTGTCATATGTTAGCCTATCATATATTAGTCTGTCATATGTTAGCCTATCATATACTGCACCTTGTTCTCTTGATACATAGTTTCCACTCCTTTACCTATATCATAGCATATATACCCAAGCTTGCTGAGCTCATATACTATCGCTTTGGATGCTGGACCTGTAGAAACTAGTATTCTATATTCTTTATTAAAAACATCTTGTAAATCTTTATTTTCTTTTTCAGAAAAGTCATTATTTTTCAAACTATCACTACTGTTATTCTTTATGTATTCATTTTTTACACCATAAGCTAATTTATAAAATCTATCTAATATGTCATCATACTTATCAAAAGACTCAACTTCTGGTGTAGATATAAACTCTATATCTAATTTATCATGTATATTTACACTATCACTTTCCAACATCTTTACATTATGTTCTCCTGTAATCATTATTATTTTATGACTTTCGAGTATTGGTCGCAATATATTATCAAACCCTCCATAACGATAAAAGGCATGAGCATCTGCATAGTGTGTGTCTCTATTAAAATAAGTCCTAATGGTAGCTTTGAGCGGCATCCAACAATTGATCAGATTTTTCTCCCTCAATACTCTATTACTCTGATGTGCAAACATAGGTACACCTAATATATACGGTGACTTGTCTGTATATTCTCTTATTATCTTTTTATAATAATTAGATAGCCTCTTGTTATACTTTTGATAACATGCTATATCTCCACCATTGTGCATATGTAATTCTCCATCACCAATCCTAATTACTGATCTATGTTTTAACAATTCTTTCAACTTATCATTACTATAAAATTTAAGTGGCTCTATATAATCATTATCAAAATATTTAGACATATAATTATACAAGTATACAGGTCTAGCGAACAGATGCCTACATACATATCTAATCGTCCTGTAGATTAGGTATGTAACTCTTTTTATTTTTGTAACATATTTATTCATAATTTTATTTGGTATGGTTGCCTCTATACTTAGTTTATAATTATTTATTTTATCATCTACTATATTAGAAAGAAAGACTTTTCTCTGTTGTTCTGTGATCAGTGGTGATATGGCCTTCATAATAAAGTTACTATCGTCTCTAGATTTATAATCTATATCTTTATATTTATTTACTCTAGCATAGTTTGGTAACCTGTCCGCCGTCACTATCACTGGTGTATTTATTTTTAGAAGTTTATGCGCGCCTTCATTACTAATTATATATGCCGAAGCTAAATAAAGAGGCCTATAAAAATTCACAATGGTCACGCTATTATTATTTTTAATAAATTTATAATTACTTTTATAAAAATAATTTCTCAATCCTTCGTATACAGATAACAAGCTTATATAAATAAATTTAATAGCCATATATATAATAAGTATTAAAAATTTTATAAAAGTTTTAAAACTTTTAATACTATTAAAATTATTTTTTATTTCTTTAATAAAAAGGCTACACCAATGCTTCCAAAAAAATATCCCTGGCTGTACATAGTCTATTTGTAACCAGTCAAAATCTAAGCCATTCTGCCTTTCGGGTACCTTCCTAATGGGAAGGGTAGGCTCATCATGTTTATTTTTTACCATTTTTATAACTTCTAAAAGTCTCTTGTCTATTTTCACATCGTCTTCTAATATCAAAGCATAATGTAACTTTTGATCTATCATCTTTTGATAAGCTAAAGTATGGGAATAGGCACAGCCTATCTCAGCGAGACTGAGATCGTGTCCATTTATATTTTTAGATTTTGAACTTTCATAAATTTTAGATATTTCTGTTTCTGTTTTTTCTTTAGCATAAAAAGCCTCTATAAATTCATAATCTATACCTAGGTCTATCAATTGATTTTTCATAAAAGCTCTCCTGTCTTTATCTTTCTTTAAATTTATAACAAAGGCTTTCATAAAATATACTTTATATGCTACAATTATACCATATATGACCATACAAACATACTCTCTAATATTAACAATCGGGGCTTTAATGATACTGGCTTTTGGTATTTTTTTGAATACAAAATTCATTCACTCTCTACGTCTTTTAGGTACATTCCCAATAAGATGGCGAAAAATCAACATAGATTTGGATCAATCTTTTTTTTATCTTTGGCTTGTCGCTTTGATATCTGGGGGATCAATAGTGGGGGCGCTGGTGTATGAGTATATATACATGACTGAGCCTTGCTATATGTGCTGGTGGGGACGCATTTTTCTTTTCCCAATATTCCCTATCACTTTGCTGGCTATCAAATATAAAGTCACAAATATTTCTAAAATAATATCCCTACTAGCAGGACTAGGATTGATAGTTGTTGTGTATCATTACTATTTCCATTTCAATGTCTATGTATTGGGTCACATTTTATCTATGCCATGCGACACCAATCCTCTCACACCCTCATGTAGCGATAATAGTGGTGTATTAGTTTTTGGCCTCTTTACTATACCTGCCATGGGTATACTCAATTTTATCTCAATGATGCTATTGGCAAATAAAATTAAAGAATAAAAGTTTAATCCATCACTCTCTCCAATTAAAAAACCGTAGGTGCTACCCTGCGGTTTTTTGGATCTTTTCTGCTCGAGACTACACAGTCTCAGCAGCTGCCTGCATGATACCCCTGCCAGATAAGAGCCGATCCTCATTCTTCGGCACTGAGAAAACAGAAACCCAGCCAACGCGTGTGAATCTCACATCGTTGTGATGTGGCGGCACTGATACTTTTTCAGAGTTTGCCCACTCTTTGAATTGAAAAAAGGTAGGCTCCACCTCAGAAGGACTATTGATCCACATAGTGAACTCCTTTTCCAGCAGAGCTGGTGTTGGTTTAATGAATTTTACCATATATTAAAAATAAAGCAAGTATTATAAATTTAAAAGTATGATATAATGTCTATAAGGGCGATTAGCTCAGTTGGTAGAGCACCACATTGACGTTGTGGATGTCAGAGGTTCGAATCCTCTATCGCCCACTATTGTCCATTTCCTGAAGGGAACCACCTAACTGATTTAGTATAGACAACTATCTCGTCGAATAAGTTATGAATAATCTCGTAGAGTACTTTCCTGTCATTGTTAGGGGTAGGTTTCAAACAGGCAAACTAGATTTGAGCTATTTAAAGAAATTAAAACGAGTTTTTTGATTATATTAGTGGGAATGTTTTAATTTTCACTCCCCCAATCACTTACAACTTTTGGACCATTCTGCGTATCTTCAAAATAATTACTCTTAACTCCATTATTATTGATAATTAAATAAAATTTATTGCTAGCTATATCTACTGCGACCAAAGATTTTGTATTTCCGCAATTATGTTTTTGACAAATGGTAAAGTTAAGCACACCGTTAGTTATTACAATTATTCCACTAGGGCCTGACAACAAACTATTTTTAAGGAATTTGTATTGTTGTTTAGGAAGTAGTCCTACTAGTCTTCTATCAACAATATTATTTTTAAAGAAATTTACATCGAAATAGTACTTTCCTGCGAACGAATTCATAAATGTTAAATCTTGGTCCTGCTGTTGGCTGCTGGTTTGAGTACCACAAATTATAGAATTTATTTTCGCTAAAGTTGTGGAACCTACCGCCCCAGTTTGTTTAATCCCATATGCTACCTGGAATTTCTTCACGGCCTGAGTAATATCTGAAGAATAAGCAAGTATAAAATTATATTGTGAAGCAACGGAGGGCATAATTAAGAAGTGCTTATTCATTAGAAATTTTGCTAACTGGTCCATCTGAGAAATATCTGAGGTATTCATTTGACCAGTAAATTTCCCCTCCCACAGTGTTTGTGAAATTTTTTGGCAGGATACTTGCGTATTTCTCCAATTTACATCTTGGGTCTGCAACATTCTTCCATAGAAACTATTCATGGTTTCAGTTCCAATCTCACTAAAACTTTGTGCGAAGGAAATACTTGTAGACAACACGAATAAAAATAACGCCAAAGATAATATAGATAATATTTTTTTCATAAATTTTTATTTTTATAGTCCAATTATACTATATTTGATGTCTTTATTCCAATCCCCGCCTTTTCTTTCATATTCCTCTTGTACTTCTTTATCTTCTTATCAAGATTGTAGCAATACAGTATATTATGCGTAGCATCAAAATTTATTCATGATGATACTTCTCGCCTTTGATGATGGTGAAAGCTCGGTAAATTTGCTCAGCTAAAATGACCCGCATCAACATATGAGGAAACACGAATTTAGAAAAAGAAAGAACAAGGTCTGCTCTGTCTGCGAGATCCTTGGTGGCGCCGAAGGCGCCACCAATTACAAAATATAATTTCTTATAAGATTGATTTTGTATACTTTCTATCTTCGTAGCTAGGTCTGTAGAGCTCAGCTGTTTACCTCTTTCGTCTAACAATATGACATAATCCTCTTTTTTGATTTGCTTTAAAAGCATTTCTTCTTTTTGATTTATGATCCAATCACATGGCATATAATGAGATACACGGCTCGTATAATCCTCTATCAACACTTTGCAGTCTCTTTCATGAGACTTGCCTATACTGGCTAATATTATTTTCATTATTTTATAATACATTAAAAATAACAAAAAAGAAAACTATAATAATAACATAAAGCTAGCCACTTATAAAAATATCTAAAATATGCTATATTATAAAGATGAAAATACTAAGCATAGAAACTAGTTGTGATGAGAGTGGTATATCCATCATGGACTACAGGGCCGGCAAAGAGCCCAGCTTCACCATACTCGCTGACGAGCTACATAGTCAGATTGATATGCATCGTGAATACGGTGGAGTCTACCCTAATCTAGCAAAGCGTGAGCATGCTCGTGTACTACCTATTATACTAGTAAGAGCCCTAGAGCAGGCTAAACTTATAAATAATAAAAAGTCTCTAATAGATGAAGACAAGCAGATACTAGTGAGAGAGATAATGATCAAAGAGCCTAATCTGGCCGAAGACATTATCGATATGGCACAGAATATAAGTAAACCAAAAATAGATAGTATCGCTGTCACTAGTGGGCCTGGCCTACCACCCGCTCTGTGGATAGGAGTGAACTTTGCCAAGGCTATATCAGTTTTGTGGGATATACCACTCACATCTGTAAATCATATGGAGGGTCATATTATGGCAAGTCTACTAGAGAATAGAGATACAGGTGGTGATAATAAATCCTATAGCTTGCGAGAGCCCAAATATCCGTGTCTAGCATTACTCATCTCTGGTGGGCATACAGAAATAGCGCGATTCACAGAGCTAGGCCATTATGAAATAGTTGGAGAAACTCATGATGATGCTATAGGTGAAGCCTTTGATAAGGTGGCTCGCATGCTGGGACTACCATATCCTGGAGGACCTGAAATATCTAGGCTAGCTGACTATGCAAGGAAAGTGCAAATAGTAGTGCGTGATGAATTCCGCCTACCGCGACCGATGTTACACTCTGGCGACCTTAACTTCTCATTTAGTGGACTAAAAACTGCCGTAGCGACTATATTAAAGAGACAAGAGAACATAGACGAAATTGTGAGATTGGAAATGGCTTTGGAATTCGAAAATGCCGTCACAGATGTGATGGTTAAAAAGTGTGAGAAAGCTATATACGAACATAATGCTAAATCCCTGATAGTCGGTGGTGGAGTGAGTGCGAACACTCATATCAAAAGCCAATTGTCAATTCTTTGTAAAGAAGAAAACGTAGATATGTACTATCCTGGCAAAGGACTATCTACTGATAACTCTGTTATGATCGGCGTCGCTTCACATAATAAACAGCCAAAAGCCCTGACAGAGATCAGAGCTAATGGTAATTGGAGTATAGCAGAGCTTTAAACTCAATACTTTTTCTTTAGAGCAAGGTACGAAATAGTTTTGATCTTACTTTTTTGGCTTGGGGGCATACATCACTTTATACATTTCTGTTTCTAATAATTTCAATCTAACTTTATCTTCTGTACTAGTAGCGACTTTCTTTTGAGCATTTAGCATTTCTATTGCTTCTTTATACATAGCACTTTCTATATAGATAGAGAGTAGCTTCTCGCTATAAGGTAAATTATTATTAATAATTAATGTACCTTTAACTTTTTTAATAGTGGCTACAAAGTCTGCCCCATTTTTACTTTGTCCAGCATAAGAATAGAAAAGATTTTCAGAAGTCTTGAATGTAGTATCCAGTAGATATGAAGTCTTGGCTATTTTATATGCTTCATTATATTTACCTTGAGCTGCTAATAGCTGTGCTTTGAAATTCAACAATATCTGTTTCTTTGGTGTCTGAGCCAAGGCTTTGTCGAGTACGATCAATGATTTATCATAGAGGCCAAGCTGTGCCAATGCTCCAGCATAAATAGTGAGAGTACGCGCTGGCAAAGTGTTGGATGCCACATAATTATCCATTTTCATAAAGGCATTAGTGACCAGCTTTATCTTTGCATCATTTACTTTGGCGGCGGTATCACCTGATCCTTGTATGGAATACAGCTCAGAAGCCGCAGTGATATACTGCTCTAGCGCCTCCTGTTTACCGAAAGTATTTTCGTCTGTGATATAATCAAACACATTGTCAGTAGCAGATAGAGCACTCGCTACATCTCCTTGGCGAGAGGCTAATATATTAGTAATTTGTTTATACTGCAAACCTTTGGATATACCCAAGTTTACCGCAAAAGCGCGCCAGTTCACAAAATAAATGACTACAATCAAAGCAATAGCTATAGTGATGGGCAATACAGTTTTAAGAGTATAACTAATTTCATAATGCTTTTTATTTTTACTTTGTGTACTCGTCTCATTGTCATTCTCATCATTGACACGACCAGCGACATAAGCGAGTATCATAAAGAATAATATATAAGAGATCAAGTTATCAAACACAAATATATTGTGTATGAAATAAGCAACGAGTAATCCTGATAATGCGGACTTTTCTACCAACTTGAAACTGTCACGCCCTCTACCCATCCACATGATATAAAATGGTGTGAGGTACAAAGCCAAGTATAAAATCAAACCGATAATACCACCAGCGACCAGCCAATCAAAAAACACATTGTGGGTACGATCAAACCAAGCCTCTTGCGAATACATACGGGGATCAAAATGATTTTCAAATACATTTTTATAATTCTCTTGACCATATCCAAGTAGTGGCCTATCGTGCCAAGCCTCTACAGCTATCTTGGCATTTAGGAAACGAGATACAATAGTTATATCACCAAAATATTTATTTAGGTCTTCATAAGTTAAGCTCTCATTTTGTACTAACTCAAATCCTTTGATCGGATTGATGATATTGATAGTCGCTAGACGATTAAGGAATACATTATTCTTTACAAAGTTACTGTCTTTATTATTTGCTATTGCTGATGCTGTGCCATAAACCAAAGCTCCTGCGACTGCCGCCATAGCTAACAATACAGCGAGAGTTATAAAAACAGATCTAACACGACTACCGCCGTTATGACTATTTCTATTTAATATCTTTTCTGCTTTCTTTTTAAGTTTAAAAGTAACAAAGAATATAGTGGCGACAATGATACCCCCTACAAGTCCTAGATACGATCCACGAGTCTGTGTATAATATAGCTGTATTAGATTCATAATCGCGATTATCGCTAAGACTCCACGACCTATATTATTAGCAGTATACCCTTTTGCAAAATAGTACACAGCAGTGAGTAGGGCTATCATACCCGTTAAATATACTACAGTAGATAACGTAGTATTACCAATGATCTGTATTAAAGTCGAAGATAATACTATCATAGATGCCACTATCAAAATCAGCAGCGCTGATATACCTTTGAAATTAAATTTAAAGCAAACACCAAATCTTTTTGATAAAGACTTAGATAATGATACCTTTTGATCTTGTTTTTCATTCTGTGTCTCTTTCTTACTAGACACTTGCATCTTTTCGGCTTTGACTATAAGCACTATAGCAAATATCAAGTTAAATAATGTATATATACCGTAGTATGCCGCGTTACCCAAGGATGAGTCTACGCGTAATGAGTCACTCATATGCACAGAAAAGGCACTACGTAACGTAGTTTGTATTGTAGACAGGACGGCGCTTAATGCGGGTGTCGAAGTGGCTGTCACAGTAGCCAGCTTTGCCAAAATGAATTCAGGGCGTCCGAATAGCTGCATGAAGCCCTCCATGAGTACCGGTACATTCGCCGCGACGAATAGTCCCATGAGTCTGTTCCATGAGCTTTCACTTTTAATAAAAGAATAAAGCACCACAAAATATGCGAATAGATGTATATGAGTGACGAAGCCCTCCATGCGCTCATAATTACTCCAGAAACTAGCGTGTGAATCTATACCCACCGCATCGGCTATACCTATTGCTAATATGAATGCACTATACATATACAAAAGTAAAGATCCACGAAGTCTATAAATCGGCTCCTTGATAGCAACTACTAACCAAGACGCGAGAGCGATCTCTACCAATAATCTGAACATAAAATTCTTGCCAGTAATAAATGGGAAGAACATAGAGTCTGCTACATACCAAGCCAAGAAGGGGATAACCCCCAAACATGTCCATACCAAACCTTTTAAAAATTGATTCATATTTATCAGTCTTATAACTTTCTTTTATTAATATGCTTTCTATTATATAATTAAATCAATATATAAACAAGTTTATGCCTAAAATACTATATTTTATCACAAAGTCAAATTGGGGTGGCGCCCAACGTCATGTCTATGATCTAGCTACTTCTCCACTCATACTCAATCAATATGATGTCAAAGTTTATGCTGGTATTTCAGGCAACAACAACCTTCTATTCGAAAAACTCGAAACTTTTAATTTGTCTTCACTATCTGGCAAAACTATAAAGACAGGAAGTATAGATACAGAAAATAATTTTAATATTATAAAAAGCTTTTTTAATATTTTTGAAATTTATAAAATTTTAAAAATCGAAAAGCCAAACATAGTACATCTGCATAGTAGTAAAATCTCTCTCCTTGTGTCTCTCGTGGCTCGTATCTACAACATAAAAATTTTATTGTTAGACTTTTATAAAAAAGAAGAGATAAAACAATATATAAAAATAATATATACAGCTCATGGCTGGATACACAATGAACCAAAACCTTGGCCTATCAAAAAAACCTTGCAATTTATGATGTTTTTGACCGTACTACTTTCACATCAAACTATATGTGTGTCGAGACACACCAAAAAAACTTTGACTCAAAATAAATTTTTACAAAATATTTTAAAAAATAAATTACACGTCATCTATAATGGCATAGACCAAAATAATAAAATAAAATTACCAAAAATAAGTGAGGCCGTTAGTAGCCCTCATTACGGTAAATTAAATTTAGTAAGCTTGGGTGAGCTGCATCATAATAAAGGTCATGACACTGTAATAAAATATATAAATGAATTAACAAATGTACACTATCACATTATCGGTGAGGGTGTATGGAGGCCACACCTAGAAAAACTAATACAAAATACTCAACATGATACTGGTGTCTCAGGTGAAAATGTTAATTATAGAGTCACTCTGCATGGTCACATAGATCAGGCCGCTGACACACTCAGTCAATACGATCTATTCCTTATGCCTAGCCGCAAAGAAGGATTCTCTTATACTATACTAGAGGCATTAAATGCTGGACTACCAGTCATCGCAAGAGATGTGGGTGGGGTCAAAGAATTATTAAAGAATGACAACTCAATTTCAAATATTATACTCTATCAAGAAGACATAGAGTTAGTAGAAATATTAAAAAGCTTTGATATTAAAAATATAAATAAATATAATCATTGGGTAGACGATACATTTAGTTTCGATCAGATGGTAAAGGAGACAATGCGATTTTATTATTAATAAACGATTTTATTATTTTGTATTTTATTTTTCTTGCTATATATCTCAAGAGGTGTATGATTGGGTAGTTTTATACAGCTGATAATCTTTTAGTTCTATATAACCTCCTCCTCATATCCATC
Source organism: bacterium (assembly GCA_043742265.1). Classification (GTDB taxonomy): domain Bacteria; phylum Patescibacteriota; class Minisyncoccia; order Phycocordibacterales; family UBA5272; genus JAMIGE01. The sequence goes on from JAYTYR010000031.1 coordinate 10,321, forward strand.
CTAGTGATTTTAAAAAAATTTACTATAGCACTTTTATCTGTTACCAACTCTTACTTCTCCCAAAATTTATTCAGACCAAAAGTAGAGATGCTTCGACGTTTTGCATCTATCGATTTCTTTGTGCCAAATTTACTTTTACTGATGTTCATATATACATGACCGTATAGCTAGTATATCAAATAAAAAGAAAAATAGGAAGCTCAGAATCATATCTTGCTTCGTAAGTATTACCAAAACCACACTGTTTAACATACGCCGAACCACCAACCTTCGGATAACAAGGTACCCAGACACTAGTGAGACTTTCATATCGTGTCCTTGTCGAGTTGTAAAAGTACAATTCTGCTGTACGGAATGCATTGACATTTTGTCTTTACTTTTATATACTAAATAGGTTCCAAATATGGGGATGAATAGATTCGATCTTTGAAATTATATATATGATGCTTTGCCGAAAAGAGATGACTCGTTAACATCTCAAAAAGAGATTGCAAACACAAACTCTCAGCGTGTAGCTAGCCCTCTATGGGCTATACCTCTCGCTTTCGCTCCTGCTCTTGCCTAATCGCAAGCCAGTATCGAATGCATCTACCTGCCATGTCACGCTGGACCAGATGTATTATAATAGTGGCATGTAGCGCTACGTGGATCGCATATCCATATAGTTAGCGAAACAAATATGCTCGGGCCTACATGATTCTGCTCGACTCATACATGTATGTCGACCACTTTAGCCGAGATACGCATGGTACACATCTATATATAACTCTCTGACACGAGGGCTCGATACCCTCCATCTCCACCCAATAAAATTAAATAGGCATGATACAGTAATAGTTACTAGCTATGGCAACACATACTCTACTTCTCTTAGTTTTTTGTTTACATCATTGCTATTACTACTTCTAAATACAGATATATTTAAAATATTACCAGATATATCACCTTCATATATGTCTCCGTATCCTGCTTGTTTAGTATATGTCTCATTCTTTTCCAAACTACTGCTAGCAATATCCTTGAAGTCAAAATCTCCGAACTTTAAATATTTAAGTCCATTATCATTTATATATATTTCATATGTATTTGACTGAATTATATTACCAAATACAAATATATTACTAATAGTTTCAGTTGTCTTATCTCTAATATTATACTTTTCAATTTTATAACCGCCCTTTAAAATTGGAATGAATAGTATTGCAAACTTATCATCATACTCTCTAAGCTTTATCTCCTCCCTGTATCCTTCTCCTGCATCATAATCATCCTTTAAATAATTAACTACTTCTAAATTATTTCCCAAGAATACATCTATTAAATTTTTCTCGTTTGAACTCAAATTAGAATAGCTTTGTTTTAAATCTATAAAGCTAGTTCTAGTAGTTATAATTTGAGAATTATCAATATTTTTTGTAAAAATTAATTCTTTTGTTGTATAGCTTTTATTATTTAAAACATAAATACATAATAAACTAATCATACCAATAGAAAGTATTGCTAAAATTTTAAATTTTGTTTTCATTTTAATTTATCTAATATATAAAGGGTTGCCGAAGCAACCCACGAAACAGCTAGTGTGTTACGACTAGCGTTTCAGGTACCATCGCACGCTGGTTTACGGATTCGTGCAGCCGCTTTTCCAGAGGCAGACGCTCTGAACACCCGTCAGATTACCCAAGACGTCTTGCACACCAGTATTCGTATTGAACCTATACGGATCCACATTTACATAGCTTGTAACTTGGTAATCACTGATGAACCCTGGCTTTACCTTCAACAACTCGAAATGCAGGTGATACCCCACTTTCTTCGTAGGGGGTGAAGTGTTTCCACTCAGACCGATCAGAGTGCCAGCCTGGACAAGTTGTCCAGGTGTGACGTTGATCGTACCCAAATGGAGATACTGGTAGAGATAACCGTTTCCAGTATCAATACCAACAGCACCCCAAGCAGCACAACCTTCAGAAAATCCCTTTGGCACACAGCCACCGTTCGCAGAGACGACTTTGCCAGAAGCAGCGGCATAAACACTGGTTCCAGCCGCCACTCTATAATCGTAGCCAGGATGTGAGTCGTAATTCAACGCCACACCAACAAGACAGTTCATCTGTCTTCCTAGCTTACTGTCAAAGCTGTTATCGCCGGCATAAATACCAGACAACGTCGACGACCATGCTGTGCCGCCAGCCTTTGGGTAACATGGTGCCCAAGCCGTATTTGGATATGTGGACGAAGCCACAAATTGTTCACCCGTGAAAGTAGTAATGGCTCCATCTTTCTGATACAAGGCTGTCATGTTATGATCCATGACAGATATCACTTTCCCTGGAGTATAGGCCCCCTGCGGATAAAGGGTCGCTGAGATTGGGAAGTCCAAAAACTTCGCCGACGGCACAGCTGCCACCATCACCTTCAAGAACGGCCTCCATTCGGTGTTCGAGTGTTCTGCTGAGGCAAAGAAGTTGAACTGGCCGTTGGTGTTCACAGGAACCACGTACCAGCCGTAGTAAGGAATTTGGCCACTTTTGACCATGTTGTAGCCTGTAGTCACGTCAATTGCACTCCAATAGCCACCAGATGAGATATTGCCAATAGCAATACTGCTGGTGTACCAACTGAGAGCACCACTGTTCCATGTGGTAGATTCTGACCATGGGACAGCCGTCAGGCCGATCTGTACCTGCGTCGGCGAATAGCCACTGACGGTGTTGAAGACCCACAGCTCTGCCTTGCCGCCAGTGCCAAGCACCGGAAGTGAGGAGAAATTGTTGACCTTCATCATGCCGAGAGACATATCGCCCAGCCACCCACGATCACATTTCCACTCCAGCCGAAAGAATAGTTCGCCGCGGTATTGCGGACAAATGTATCACTCGTGATTGGATAAGTCGTAACCGTCTGTGCGAACACTGCGCTCGATAGACACCATGAGAATACGAATCTCGCTATAGACTTCCAAGTAACACGTATCATGAAATGAATCTCCGGTTGTACTACGTTATGAATGAACTGCACCATTACTGCTATTGCAGCCCACACTTATCTTAGCACAAAAGCCCTTGTGGTATCAAGCGTAACCCTTTTAATAATTCCTCTTTATTGAAACAGAGGGGGTGTACTAATTGAAAGGTGGGGATAAAGTATATACTTTACTCACCCATATCATTCTTGGGAGAAAGGATTAGTAGAGAATACAAACAGATGGATAAGAGAGTATGTGCCTAAGAAGTCCGACATATCACTTGTAACTAGAGATCAGATAGACTCTGCTCTTTACTATTTAAATGATATACCTAGGCAAGTACTTGGATATTATACACCTTCTGAGTTATACTGTGTACTAATTGAGGGGTAGGGGGCTCCCCCCTCCTCTGCACTATCTTTATAATCTTTTACCACTTCCGATATTTTGATTTTATGTAATTCTATTTTCATATTATTTTTTATTCTTCTTTAAACTTTTTTCGACGGATTTTAGACTTTCCAAATATGACTTTTCAACTTCGCTCAAATTTTTTGTCTTATATTTTTTATACTCTAATTTGGCTTTTTTATCTGCTTGTTCGTGACCTATACTTCCTGCATTGTCGAGTAATTTTCGCCCAGTAGATTTGAGTATAACATCAAGCTCTCGTATATAATCCACCATACGCATTGGCTTTTCTTCCATAGCACTAATTTCAGCAATATCAAAATATGCTGACACGAGATTATTAAGTATTTTTAATTCTTTAATATCAAGATAATTTTTAGCAATCATCGCTTCTGCTTGTGTCGGTTGCCCTCCTTTGAAATTTGCAAGTCCTGCAAAAGGTTTATTGCTGTCAACTCTTAGATATATCACTTCACTCGCCGTGTGACCATGTGCCGCAAAATGTATTTTATTTTGGACAATTTTGAAAAATTTAAGTGATTCATTTGCAGTTGGATTATAATCCATTGCTGTTGTATACAGATCTAACACTTGTCGATACAATACTTTTTCACTACTGCGAATGTCCTTGATCTCATCGAGCAACTCTTTCCAATAGTTTCCACCGCCAAGATTTTTTAGTTTTTCACTATTTATTGTAAAACCTTTGACTATATACTCTTTCAAATGTGCTGTCGCCCAAATACGAAAATTCGTCGCAACACGTGAGCTAATGCGATATCCAAGAGAAATAATCATATCTAGATTATAATGCTCAGTGTTGTAGCTTTTACCATCCTCAGCAGTTGTCAATATTTTCTTTACAACTGAATCTTCTGATAATTCAAGCTCTTTTAAGATATTCTTGACATGTTGACTTATATTTTGTTTAGTTGTATCAAAAAGTTCAGCAAGTTGCTTTTGTGTTAACCAGACAGTTTCACCTTGCATCCGCACTTCAATAGTAGGCTTTCCATTTTCTCCTTCATAAATAATGATTTCGTTGTTTAGTTCGTTTTGCATAAAATCATTTCTGTAATTTTTTATTTTTAATAACTATACGAACATAAGTTGGTTGCCCATTTATTGCTCCGTCTTTATCTTTAATAAGACCATGTTCTTTAAAAGGTATGTTTTCACTAACCCTCAGATCATTTGAGCTTAAAATTTCAAATTGTTCTGGGTTATATTTATCAAGAAAAGTAATTGGCACACCCATTGCCCCCTCCCAGTCCATTGGAATATCTACAACTTTTGATATTTCAATAGCTTTATAATTATCATAGCTGGAATACGTTGTCGGAGAATATTTTTTATACAATGTTAATTCTTGGTGGCGTTTTGTTGTATCCATGTTTGTAAACCACATTATACGACCCATACTAAAATACTGAATTCCATTTTCCCTCTTTTTTCTTGTTTCTGTTTGTATATCATAATCATCAGGAACCTGAAACCATTTTGTTCCACCGTTGTCATATCCAAGCCATAATCTATTTTCTTTAATCAACTTAAAGATCTCTTTATAAGTAATCGCATTTTGATCACCAAGAACTAAAAACTTTTTATTATATTCAACTAACTGTGCTATGTATTCTCTAAAAAGTGAGAATGGTGGATTGGTTACAACTATATCTGCTTGCTTTAAAAGTTCAACACTTTCAGGACTACGGAAATCGCCATCGCCATCAAGTGGAGACCACTCATTATTCTTGTTTGCTTTCAGCTGTTCTGCCATATCCCTAAGATCAAATGCGCCATCTCCATTTAAATCATGTACTTCATTGATTATAAATTTATTTGCATTTACTTTTGGACGTCCTTTTGAAGGTAGAAGTGTAACACTATCTCCAAATAAAGTTAATTGAGTATTCGCTATTGGTGAAGGTTTATAACTTGTCGCTATAAGTCTTTTAAGACCCAAAGCATTAAAATTAGAAGCAAAATATTTAAAGAAATTACTTTCAAAAGGGTCATCACAATTACAGTAGACTACTTTATCTTGAAACTGCTCTTTGTAGTGTTTGAGCTCTTTCTCAATATCTACAAGCTGGGTATAGAACTCATCGTTCTTTGCTTTGTTTGCTCTATGGAGATTTGAGTTTGAGCTTTTCTTTTCTATCATATATACATTATACCATTTATCTCAAGGATATTAAAAGTGTTTAGATATAACTTTTTACCTATTGACATTTATTACTATATGTGAGAAGATTAAGAGGATCATTTGGTCGGGCAAATTAAAAG
>JAYTYR010000032.1:0-10878 GCA_043742265.1 bacterium
AAAACTTGACTTTTATACACAAATTAAGATATAATTACAACATATTTGGGGTTACCCACTGAAGCTCGAAAGAGCTGACGATTTTTAAAAAATGTTGTAGAATACTCCTACAGCTTTTTTTAATGCTACTATGTCTTTTTGAGACATAGTACTCATTCTGCTTTCAAAACGTACGGTACTTAAAATTCTCATTTGATGCATCATTGCAAATCTAAGTTCTCCATCCATTTCAAATTTATGATACCAATTCCCATCTTTAATTTTTGAAGTTAATGGTATAGCAATACAAGATGAGCTAGTTAGTTTTCTAAAAACTATTACCGGTCTTCTAAAATTAGGCCCCTTACCATATACTTCTTCACCTAAGTTATATCCTATACTTGCCCACCATATTTCTCCTTCTTTAAATAGTTTTTTATTTCCTAAAATACTTGTATCCGTCTTTTTGCTAAGTTTTTTTTTAAGATTATTCCAGATATCAAATTTGTCCATTTCTTTATTATATCACATATAGATTATTTTTATCTCCATCAATGGAGTAATAGTAGCTAGATACACATACACTCCCTCCTCATCATCTAGTCCTGCCACTAGCACCCTCACCTACGTCCACACCTCCTACCTAGGTACCCCCGTACTTGAAACAGATCAGAAAGGTGATATAATATATATTATAATAATCTAGCAAATATCCTTGTGCTCTTAACAAATATACAAAAATGTAAATATATGGTGAACTTATTATTCCTTTTTTATCCTATTCAGTCTTTTGTATATATAAGATTTAAATTCTGATATTATAAAAATAAAAGCGACCAAATAAATAAAAAAAGTTCCTAAATTATAGCCCGCGCTAGATGAATCTGACATATTTTAATTTTGTACTTTGGCTTTTAGCTGCCTTTGGCAGTTTTGTTGGTATGAATGAATATGAGGGACCAACAACCTTAGTAACTCAAATCATATTTTATATATTTGTAGCTGCTTTTATTTTGTGGATATGGAGATTAACCATAAAAGCAAAAAAGAAAGGAGCTAGCCTATCTAAATGGTCCTTTATTTTTTTCATTATTTTCTTTATAACACAGGTGTACTCTTCATTCTTAATTAGAGAAGAGCCAGAGAACATTTACAATTTTGGGACTAAAAATAATATTAAAATTGTTTCCCAGCCAATATATATGAATGAAAATATCTACATAACTGACTCATATGATGATCTTTTGCATAGCAGTAGTACAAATGGAATGAGTAAAGTCTTTAATTCGGCGGGTAATTTTAAGAGATGTATCATGACTGAAGACCATGATCCTATAGTCGCTAGAATTGGTTATGAGAAGCTTAGGAATAATTTTGTGATTACTAGGACAGGCCACTATACAGCAAAATGTATAGCCGATACAGGCTTTGTTGTATTACAAGTTGATTTAAAGAAGGATGGCAATGAATGGAAAATTGATAGAATTAGATATTCTAGTAGCAATCCTGACACACAAGAAGAATTGATGCAGATCAATAAAAAGCTTGGAGTAGATAATAAATAATTAGTTTTGGACAACTTCTATTCCAAACACTTTAAATAAGCTACTAAAACTGAAATCACTTTCTATTTTCTGCAAATTGTCAGTTCTGAATGCGTCCAGTATGGGTAGTCAAGTTGGAAGGTCGGCTAATTCTAGAGTAGCATCCCCCAATCTTCCACAAGATTATGATATCAATACCGAAGAATGGGAGTTTATACCAGGTGATATAGTAGAGGTCATAACTAAAAAATCTAAAGAAGGTGATGATTATTTTTTAGCGGTTAAGAAAATTAAATAACAATTTACTCTTCTAGTATTTACATTATATCTCTCCACCCCCGTATTGGAGACAAATACAAGAGGTGATATACTACACCAATGCCAAAAGATTTTGATAAGTGGAATAAACAGAAAATACATATAGATAAACTTGATCATTTTCAACATCCAAAAGTAGGTGAAATATGGTGGTGTAGAGTAGGATTAAATATAGGTACAGAAATTTATGGAAAAGGTAACGAATACACCAGACCAGTATTAGTACCAGACCAGTATTAGTAATAAATAATGAAGGATCAGAAAGTTGTATATGTATACCAATATCATCAAAAATAAAAAAATCAAAATATTCTTGTATTATTAAAACAGATGATAGTATCTTACATACAGTAATGGTTTATCAAATACGCAGTATAGATAAAAGAAGATTAAAAGAAAGAAAATATATTCTATCAGATACTGAACTTTCAAATTGGCACTTTGCCAAGGCGTTTTCTTTTGTATAATCTATTTTTCTTTATACATTGGTATTATAAAATCTTTTTGCTAAATACTAGTGTTGCTGCTTGGGGCTGAGTGGATTGACTTTTATATAAAAATAGTGTATGGTGTATATAACGCAGGTAGTATTGACAATTATTAAAACTATTACAATATATGAAATTTATAAAAACCTTTTTATTTACAAGCTTTTTCTTGGTATTTATTTTAAATAATAATACTTTGAATACATCTTATGCTCAAAGTGATATAGATTGGAGTACTAATACCACAGTATTTGGTAATACTGGTGGAGTATTAAGAATAGTAGAGGACTGTTCTGGATGTGGGATACCCTATAATGACGGGCTCGTACCTGTGACTAGTAGGAATATGGTGCCAGTAGTGTATGAAGATAATAACATATATGGTGGTACTGGATATGGAATATTTGATACCTATCATGTGACACCTAACAGTAATAATTATAGCAATAGCAATTGGCTCAATAACTATGTCAATCCGTATGCTGGACTATATAATAGTGGTAGTGGGTCAAGCGGATCTGGAGCATCCTCAGGATCTAGTAATATAAATAATAGTAATAGTAGTGTAAACAATAGTGGTAACACTTATGATAACAGTGTGACAAATTGGACAGACAATAGCATCAATGACTACTCTATCAACACCTCTACCAACTATTCATTTTGTAATGGAAATAATAATTGTAACAATACCAACACTACTGTCATCTCTAACCCTATCAATGGAAATTATAATAATGTGAATACTAGCGCTAATAATACTGGGTCACAGATGGCTTGTGGTACTGGATATAGTGCTATCAATGGGAATTGTGTACAGGATCGTGTGTCCACACCAATATATACAGCTCCAGTCCCAATACATGTAAATACTACTCCTATATATAATAATATATATAATAATATATATAGTACACCCACATATACAACCCCTACCTATTATAATCATACGCAATATAAAACTTGTAACAACAATACCACAATACCAGTATGGCAAAGCTGTTATAAATACTGTAGTATTACTGGTACCAACATATTAGAGACAGAAACTTGCCAGAAGCTCTGCGCTAATAATGTCTATGTATATGAGTATCAGAGCTGTCCAATAAATTATAATAATAATTATGTATATGGTACACCTATTGTGTATGTTATCTATCCGACGGTACGTATAACAGCTAGTCCAATGATAATAAATGCCGGAGAAAGCACACAACTAAACTGGGCAGCATCGAATGCGTCATACTGTACGGCATCTAATGGCTGGACAGGATCACCCACACTCATAGGGAACAGAACAGTTAATAACTTGACTCACAACATGACTTTTACTATCACTTGCTATAACTCTAATGGTCAAAGTGTCTCAGATACTGTATCAGTAATAGTAAATAACAATGCACCATATAACAAAGCGGTAACGACAATACCTAATAATATTACCAACAGTAGTGCAGTGTGTAATGGTGTGGGTATAGTGAACACACATGTGAGCACTAATGGATGGTTCGAAATATCTGAATATGATGTAAACAATAATGTGATTAGTAATTCTAACACCAACTCTGCCTATATAGGAGTGAGCTCATCCAACTATTACAGCGCGCCTATCAATGGATTAAAGTCCAATACTAAATACTCTTGTCGTGCGGTAATTAACAATAGCTATGGCATATGGAAAGGAGAGCCTATGGCATTTAGAACTAGCGGTGCTAATATATCATATATCACACACATAGTGACAGTAAAGAATACAGCCAACAAAGTCAAAGGTACAAAAAATACAAAATCAAAAGTGGCCGTCGTGAAGCCATCCACTATAGAATGTGTAGATACTAATGGTAATAAAATGACTTTAGCTAATGGACAAAAGCTAATTACTCTCAATATTAATAAAGTAAATAGTAATATAGTCAAAGGTGAAATAAATAGCTATACAGTAACTATTAAGAATATAAGTAAAGTCGATGTGAAAGATGTAAATATACAGCTGGCTATGGATAAATCATTAATTATCGTAGATAATAGTACTTTTGAAACTACTAATGATAAGGAAGCTTTACTTTATAAAGTAAATATAGGAGTGCTAGGAAAAGGTGAAGAGAAGACTTTTATTATAAAAGTCAAAACTAGAGATACAACAAATATAAACAAAACTAGAGATACAACAAATATAAACAATAGTAACAAGAGCATAAATAATAATACCATAGTGACTACAGTGACTGCTAGCTATATAGTAGCGACATCGAAAGGCGATATGAAAGATGAAGTGAATGTATACTCTATAGATAATATAGTAGACCCTGTCTCTGTAAATAATATAAATAACGAGGCTTCTAATACAGTGACAAATACAAATATTAAAAATATAAATCTAAGTAAAGATGATAATCTAAACAAGGACGATATTTTAAATAAAGATGGAAGTAATAATGTAAATAGCAAGACACTAGGACAGATTATCGATAGTATGAGTGCCACAGAGTGGCTAGCAGTACTAGCGATGCTGGTGATAATAGCTATATTATCTAGGAACGTGTGGGTAGCGATAGAGAATAAAAGAATAGATACGAAAGAATAAAGGTAAAAGGAGATAAATAGGTGGTACAAACAAAAGGTGTAGTGTGTTTATTTTGTAAAAACAAGGTATGGTGATATAATAAAAGTATTATGGAGTCTGTATCACCACAATTAAAAAAAGAAAACTTTATTGACTCTGAAGTGTTTAGGCAAGCTCTTACACATTCTAGAATAGAAGCCGAGAGAAGAGGAGGTCAATATCTAGCAGACTTTAATACCCTGCTATATGGTTTCCAGAGTTTAAAAACTAGAGTAAAAGCTCTGGACAGTATTAGTACTGTAGATAGGCTGACTCTACTAACAAGCAGAGATGGCATATACACATCTATTAGAGAGATGGTAGAGAAAGATTCTAAAAGAATTAAAAATGGTGAACAGGTTCACTATTTGTGTATGGCTGTAGATCTGGATAAATTTAAACCTATTAATGATGCTTTGGGTCACGCTGGAGGTGACTTTGCCTTGCAAAAATTTTCTGATATATTCAGGTCACAATTAAGAGATACCACTTTGATGGCACAAATACCATCTGGGTCCACGAGTAGCGAAGATTCTGGTACATCTATAACAGGTCGCTCAGGTGGAGATGAATTTCTGGCTGTGATACCAGTATATATGGGTAGTGTAACCGAAGAAGAAGCAGAAGAAAAAATAAATGAAGTTAAATTTAGAATTCAAAATAGAATAGAAAGAGCTCTTTTAAGAATGAAAATCAAAAAAGATAAGGACTATTTTGCGGTTATTATAGATGATAATTTGGCAGATTCTGGGAAAGGGGAGTATAGTATGGGTGCAACTATCATATATGAAAGTTGTAAGTATGAAAATAGCTCAAGTGTAGAGGCAATGTCTAAGACAGTAGAGGATACCCTGATAAAAGCTGATAAAGATATAAATGCTCTGAAGGTTAGTAAAAAAAGTAATCGTTAAAAGATTGCTATATATGGACATTTGTAATATAATAAATTTATGGAAAAAATATCCAAAGGTATTTTAAATTATACTGCCATTATCGAAAAAGGAGATGATGGTGGATTTTGGGCTTATGTGCCAAGCTTGCAAGGATGTTATACCCAAGGGGAAACATTAGATGAGGTTACTAAAAATTTAAAAGAAGCAATAGAGTTATATATAGAAGCAAATCCAATTAAAAGTAAAACAGAATACAGGCCTAGTCCTTTTGCTATCATACAAGTGCCTGTTTTTGCTTAATTTATGTATGAGTAAAACACCAGATGGGAAAAGAATAATAAAAGTTTTAGAGATTTTAGGGTTTTATATAGACAGACAAAAAGGTAGTCATGTGATTTTGAAAAATGAACAATCGGTCATGGTAGTGATACCAGTACATGGAAGCAAAGAATTAAAGTTGGGTTTATTTAAGTCTATATTAAAAGATATTAAGATTTCAGAGGAGGAGTTTTGGAAAGTAAAGTAATATATAGCAAGCTTAAAAGATTGCTATATATGGACATTTATGATATAGTGTAGAGATTAAAAATTAATTTGCGATGTATGGTTATTTTAAAACATAAATAAATAACTAATCATGCAGACCCAGTCATGTAAGTACATAATATGTATATTGCAAAAGGGATAAATAAAATGAAAACAATAATAGACAAACAAGCAGATGCCGTCAAAGCTTTGCAAGCAGAATTTGGATATAAAAATATAATGGCCGTACCGAAAATCACCAAGGTGGTGATAGCAAGTGCTACGGGTACGGGGATGAAAAAGGATAGACATAGGAATGACCTAGTAGTCAATCGCCTCGCCAAAATCACAAGTCAGCAGCCATCAATAAGGCAAGCCAGACTCTCTGTCGCCTCGTTTAAAATCAGAGAAGGAGATAAAATAGGCGTAGCGGTGACATTGCGTGGCAAGAAAATGGTGGGCTTCCTCGACAAGCTATTCAACATCGCCCTTCCTCGCACCAAAGACTTCCGTGGTATAGACAGGAAATCAGTAGACTCGATGGGTAATATCACTTTTGGTATCAAAGAGCATACCATATTCCCCGAGATCAAAGATGAAGAACTCAAGGATGTATTCGGCATGGCAGTCACCATAGTGACTACAGCCAAGGATCGCGAGTCCGCCACTAGACTGTTTGAAATTGTCGGTGTACCTTTTAAGAAATAATACACACAAAATGGCGCGCCTACGGCGCGCCATTTTTGTAAACCGTAGTGGATTTGTGTATTATTATTTTTATTGTTATACCATATAAATATGGAAAACTTAAAAAGTTTTGTTAGTAGAGACTTCAATTTAGATTCCCCAGCAAGATCTGAGTTGAGAGAAATTGAAAAAGCTTTAATAAGAGATGGATACGATAGGGTAATGTCTGTAGAAGACTTTATTTCTACCCCCCCCATTTACGATTAAACATTTTAATTAAATTTGAAAGTTACAGAAAAAGGTTGAGTAAATTTGATTTGTCTTCGAATGCGGAAAGACTACTTTTAAATCACCTACATCCAACAATAAAAATCTCAGACCCTTTAGGTAAACTCGTTATAATTTCTGGTCCTTCAGGAGTAGGAAAAGATACACTGATTCAGCATTTTATAGCACAAAATCCTAAAATAGATAAAGTAATAACAGCCACAACCAGAGAACCTAGGCAGGGTGAGCAACCGGGTATAAATTATCATTTTCTTAACCGCGATGATTTTGAATTCTTAAGCTCAGCAAAACTGCTTATGGATAGGCTTGATTTTGTCAACAATAGTTATGGCACTCCATTGACAGAGATGAGAAAGAGAGAAAGAGGAGATGTGATAGTAAATGCGGTGCCTGTGACAAAGAAAGCTTATTTACGATTAGTAGAAGATGTCAAATTGGTGGTTATAATGCCAGAAGGTAAAAGCCAAAATGAAAGAGAGATAGAAATTAAAAGAAGATTATCATTAAGGGGAACTGAAAGTGAAGAATCAATAATAAAAAGAATAGAGGAAGATAGGGTAAATTTTGCAGACTGGGAAAGGCTTGCCGACTTTACTATAATATCAAAGTCAGATGACGTTAATGATAGCTTACTACAATTAGAAAATATTATAAAAAACAATAAATAACATGAAAATAAAATTTGCGACAAGTAATGAAGGTAAATTAAGAGAATTTAGATCTGTCTTGGGTGATGGGGTAGAATCCATAAAAATAGATCTCTTGGAAATACAAGATGAGAATATGGAAAGTGTAGCCAAACATAAAGCAAGAGAAGCTTGGGAGAAATTAAATGAAAAAGTTTTGATAGAGGATACAAGTCTGTTAATTGAGAGCATGAATCATATGCCTGGACCTTTTATAAAATGGTTTATGAAAGGCTTGGGTAATAATGGACTGATATTAGCCACAGACAATGTAAATAGAAAAGCAAAAGCAGTAACTTACATCGCTATGTATGATGGCCATCAATATATGTTAGGGGTAGGAGAAATAAAAGGACATATATCAACAGAAGTAATAGGAGATAAAGGATTTGGTTGGGATTCAATTTTCATACCTGATGGATCACATAAAACTTTCGGAGAAATGGAAATAGAAGAAAAAAATAAGTATTCGATGAGGAGAATGGCCTTAGAAGACTTGCTCAGACAACTATGATATAATATATAGATGGGAAATCTTTATGTAGTAGCGACACCTATAGGTAATTTAGAAGATATCACGATGCGTGCTATACGTATTCTCAAAGAAGTAGATCTGATACTATGCGAAAATGTAAGCGAGGCACATAGACTGTTAAAGCATTATGAAATAAAAACTGCTACCACTAATTATTATTCTAATTCTAAATTAAATAAAATAGATAAAATTATAAATATGTTACAAGAAGGTAAAAGATTAGCTATCATATCTGATGCTGGCACACCTTGTATATCTGATCCCGGCTCTCTTTTAATAAATGAAATTTATAAAAGTAATTCTTCTTTTGATCAAAATAAAAAAATAAAAATCATATCTGTCCCCGGCCCGACTGCTGTCGCGGCTCTTTACAGCATTTCTGGGGTCATTGGTAATAGATTTGCTTTTTATGGATATGCTCCTCAGAAAAAGGGGAGAGAGACATTTTTCAAACAAGCTATTGTGGATTGCAATACAAAAGAAATTCCTATTATATTTTATGAGTCAGTGCATAGGATAGAGAAATGCTTGGAGCAGATGAGAATACAGATGCAAACCCAGATGCAGGTGACTATAGGCAGGGAATTAACAAAAATATACGAAGAGGTGGTGCAAGGTGATATAGACTTTGTAATAAATTATTTTCAAAATAATAAAGATAAAATTAAAGGAGAATTCATCGTGATGATAAGCTATATAAAAGCTTGATTATAAAAAGTAATATATAAGCATGTCAAAATTAAAAATAATAGGTGGTAAGAAATTAAAAGGTGAAGTGACTGTACAGGGTGCAAAAAATGAAGCTTTGCAAATCATCTCAGCTACTTTACTTACAGATGAAGAGTGTATAATATACAATGTGCCAGACATAGTGGATGTAAATAATTTGTTGAATATTTTAAAATTAGCAGGAGCTGAAATACATCACCATCCCCTCTCTCAAGGGGATGGGAAAAATACAATTTCTATCACATGTAAAAATATAAATGCAAAATTTTTCTTAAGTGAAGAGTGGAAAGTGGAGGCAGGGAAGCTGCGTGGATCTATTATGCTCATGGGGCCAGCTCTCGCACGATTTGGTGCTGTCGCAATTCCTACTTTCGGTGGAGATAAAATCGGCAAGAGGCCGATAGATACACATATCAATGGATTTAAAGAGTTGGGATATATAGTCTCACCCATAGCTATAGTCTCAGGCCTATCTCCTAGGCCCTTTCCTCAAGAAATGGAGGGGAAACAAAAGATCTTGATGGAGGAGGCATCAGTGACAGGTACTGCTAATCTCATCATGGCTGCGGTATTTTTAAATCAAGAAATAGAAATATACAATACTGCTTGTGAGCCTTATATAGAGCAGCTATGTAAAATGCTAAACTCTATGGGCATGAGTATAGACGGTATCGGTACAAATAGATTAAATATAAAAAGGAAATCAGAAATACAACAATTGATAGGAGTAGAGCATACAATTTTGCCAGACTTTATCGAGGTAGCTAGCTTTGTGGGTCTAGCAACCATAACTGATAGCGATGTATGGATACGTGGATGCGGAGTAGAGCATCTAGGTATGACACTTTTGCCTTTTAAAAAACTAGGAATCAATTTCGAAATAGTAGGCGACGATATACATGTTTTTAATAATCGAGAATACATAGTTAGCACTTATAGTAATGGTGAGCCACTATCTATCTATTCTGCCACTTGGCCGATGGTGAGTCCAGATATACTGTCTATACTTCTAGTGGTCGCTATACAGGCCCATGGCACAGTGCTTGTACATGAAAAGATGTATGAGAGTAGATTATTTTTTACTGATAAGCTTATCGGTATGGGTGCTCAGATAGTATTGTGTGATCCTCACCGTGCCTTAGTAGTGGGACTCAATAGGAATAAAAAGTTGCAAGCAAGAAAAATGGATAGTCCAGATATACGTGCTGGTATGGCATTATTAATAGCAGCATTGGCTGCAGAAGGTGAGTCTATAATAGATAATGCAGAACAGATAGATCGTGGATATGAAAAGTTAGTAGAGCGCCTCGCTACGCTCGGCGCTCAGATAGAGAGGATATAAAATAAAAAGCCCCCGGCTCCGTTGTATATACGGTGCGGGGTCTTTGTGTGTGGTGTATGTGATACACCACATGCGGATGTCAGCTGAGCATTTGATGCGCGGTCTGACTTTCGTCGTGATTGCTGCGCTCAGGCTCTCCAGACATTTCTGGCACGAATTGACCATGCCTAACACCGTCAGAAGAAACTTGGTCCCATCGGTTCATAGCCTGTAAAAGGCTTTGGTACCAGCGTGTATTACGCCGTGACCGTGACAGTTGGGG
>JAYTYR010000033.1:0-10927 GCA_043742265.1 bacterium
CATGATGTAAAGTACAAAGAACCTTTTATTTTTAATAAGATTTCAAATGGTTGTGGGGCAGGGTATTCTGAGCATGAAGCATTTGAATCCGCGGTGTATGAGACTATACAAAGGGATTCATTTTTCTATTATTGGTATAACAATATATCACCAAATCAAATAGACATAAATAGTATTTTAGACAGAGATATTGCTGATATAATAAATTTATTGAAAAATGAAGGCTTTATAATACAAGTTCTGAATTTATCTGATAAAAGCTTTATACCTACAGTTTGTGTATTTTTAAATAAAGAAAATACAGGTTATTATGTGGGCGCATCTACATCAAATAGCTTAAAGGCAGCAACGTTAAGAGCCATAATGGAAGCCCTTTCTGTATATACGTGGCAACAAGAAAATTTTAAAATGGGAGAAATGGTACAAGAGAACTTTTTAAAGCAAAAAGTTAAAGAAAACTTTTCTGATGAAAGAATGATACAAAAAAACAGAACAATGTTTTGGGCTAGTAAACCTTTTGTCAAAGAAAATTTGCATAAATTCTCTTTTTTATTTGAAGGAAAAGTTGAGAATTATAAGAATTTTACATTAAAGGAAGACTTTAATTTGAAAAGATATTTAAAACAAAATTATAAAAATCTCATAGTTTTAAACTCTGGCAAGTTAGATAATTATAATTACCATTATTGTAAAGTATTGATAACCCCGACTTATAATCTGACATTAACAGAGACTCAAAACATGTCGGTGGTGGACAATATTTATCCACAGAATACATTTCCGCATCCTTTCCCGTAGGTAAATTATGTTATAATTAAACTAATTAGAAAATATGAAAAAAATAATTATAAAGTTTGTTTCAGTTTTAATAGTAGCAGTGGCAGCCCCTATATTCGTGATTGGTCTCTTAAATTCTAATTCCAACAAAGAATATTTACCTAGTGATTTCATTGCAAATGCTGACACTCCTATTGATATACCTCCCAGCGTTGCCTGCGGTTCTTGCGAGGGTACTGGCTGCTGTAATTAATTTAAAATCATATATGGAAAATACCAAAATTCAAAAGTTAATAATATCTGTTTTGTTTTTAATAATAGTAGTCTCATCATATTTTTATTTGTTACCTTATTTAAATAACAGTTATACTAAAAATACACAAGGCAGTACTAACCCAAGAATAGATCCAGTCTCAAAGCCTTTGGATCTATTCAAAGAAACCAGTGAAAAGATATCAAGTTTCCAAGAGGCAGATGTATTAAATAAGCAAGGCAATTATGAAAATGCTATTGTTAAGTATAATGAAGCATTAAAAGCCGCAAATACTATAGACGAAAAGTCTATTATAGAGATATCCAGAGCTTCTGCTTATATGAGTTTAAAGAAATATGATCTGGCCACTAGCGAGCTGAAAAGAATTGGTGATAATTTGGACTATCCTATAAGTGTCAGAGTAGCATCCTTTGAAAAGATACTTTCTGAGTATAGAGGGACCAATGATATTAGACTCTTGGAAAAGTTTAAAGCAAGTACTGACAGCAAAGAAAATGAATATGATTTGCAACTATCTGCTTATCGTCAAATATATAATTTATATCCAGCGCACCCATCTGGTTTTGCTGTTTCTTTTTTAGCTATAGATACTATCAAAAATGCAACCACAACTACCGACATTTCTTGGGTCTATGCTCAAGCAATGGATAAAATAGAAGCGGATATAGCATCCAAAGTTAAAATGACTGGAAGTAGCTACAAGATACCTAATTTAATTTTATCAAAAATTCGCGTGATGGAAGTTGCTGAGAAGAAGGGCATTTCTAAATCTGAGTTAATTTATCAAGAATATGAAAGAGCGATCAGTGAATCAAGGTCTAGGCTACAAAATGTTACAGAATATTTCACGATGTTTGGATATTTGAATTACTTAGGCATAAAAGGTGAAAAGGATACGATTGCCAATGACAAGGCATCTGCTATTTTTAATGTAGTTAGCACTTCTAAAATACCAGACATGGTGGCAGAAAATCTAAAATCTAAAAATTATAAGTCAGATTGGCCAGGTCTTTATCTCTATGCCAAAAGAAATACAAATGCAATGAATTATTTTAGTGCATATGGATGGAAGTAGTTGATTCTTTTAAGTCTAATAAATTTTTAAATCTTGTCTTCTATATTATTTTCTTTGATTTAGTTTTACTATTCCAAGAATGGTATAAAAGCTCAATTTTATCAGAAACTTTATTAAAATCTGGGGAGGCTGTCTGCCCACCCTACTTTCAGAATTGCAAAATATTTTATTTACTTGATTCTTCTGCACCTGTTTACACACATCAAATATTTATTATGTTGATAAGTGTACCATTATTTTTGTCCTTATTCTACTTTATAAATTCTAAATTCAAGATCGCTCTATATCTTTTGCTTGTACCAATCTTATTTAAATTTTTTTATTTATATTTTTTAAACTATAATACAGTTTTAAATTATAATTATCTAACTTTAATTATAGCCATTCTTTTAATCTTTTCTAAAGATAAATTATTTTCAATCAAAGTATATATATTTTTTATGTATATATGCTCAGCAATAATTAAAATCTATCCGTCGTATTTAAATGGCAATTTTTTCCAAGCTTTTAATGGCGGTCTTCCTATATTGCCAACTTATTTTAACTTATTTTATCCTATTGTAGTCATATGTTCATTTATTATTTTCCCAACTCTTTTATGGCACCGTAATCAGTATTACAGACTAACTGCATTTATCTATCTATTTATTTTTCATTTGTATACCATCTCTTTGGTTGGGTTTAGATTTCCATTTTTATGTATATTCCTTTTAATTATATTCTATGTTTCTGATTATGAAAAGTTTGATTTAAAGCGTGCTATTAATAATAAAGTTTTATCTTTTATTCTTTTAATCTCTATTCTTTTTCAAATTTTTCCTTACTTTATATCTAGTAACTATAGAGTAACAGGCGAAGGAGAGAGGCTCGGATATTATATATTTTATACCAACAAACAGTGCAAATCTGATATGTCTATTTATTACAAGAATGGAGAAATTAAAAAAAGTGAATATAAATATACAAATTCGACACAACGTTGTGATCCGTATATAGAATGGGCTAAATTTGTTAGACTGTGTAGCTCTGATATAGATAAAAGTAGTTACGATATAGATAAAAATAAGTCTAGTATAGACAGAGTATCGCTTAATTTTAAAGTCAGTTTGAATGGCTCTAGGTATATAAATGTGATTAATGAAAATAATATTTGTAATTTGCATTACAGTTTCTTTACTCACAATTATTGGATATATGATGATCAATATGATTATACATCTCAAGTTTCAAAAGGTCATATTTAATTTGCATAGAGTAGAGAGAGATGTTATAATATATAAATGAATTTTTTAAATAAAAAGACTATAGACACAGATATGTTAAATACAAATTCTAACAAGCTAGTAGTATTTGCATTTATTTTCTTCATTTTTGGTATTTTATTTACTTTAAGCTTGAGGTATGTAAAATATACAGAGTATATTAAACCCAATATATCAGATATCAATCCAGTGGAGGCATATCAAAACATACTTGCAAATAGGAATGATGTAGTTTTTATTGATGTGAGAAGTGAAATGGAGTATGCAAAGGCTCACGCTACAGGCTCTATCAATTTACCTATACATTATCTTTATGACGATACGCACGGAGTGTTAAATGAGAAAAATATACCTCTTCCTAAAAATACAAACAAAATTATCTATTTGACTTGTACGGGTGGCAGATTAGCAGGAGTGGCATATTCATATTTAGAGCATTATGGATATAGAAATATAAAGAGAATTAAGGGTGGTCTATCTGCGTGGAGTGAGGCTGGACTACCAATGGTAACGAGCGGTTATTTTAACACAAATGCAGCACCTCTAGATAGGCCATTACAATGATATTAAACAATAAAATATTGTACTCATTTGTTGTTATTTTTATATTAATATGTATTTTGTTTGTTAACTTTAATTTTTCTTATAATGATGAGAAAAATATAAAAACACCTAAAACTGAGCCCATCAAAGAAAAATTTGATGATATTGTATTTTCTACAAGCACCAATCCCAAATACAAAGTAATTTTATATACTGACTTGGATTGTATACACTGTAAAGAATTAAGTCAGCTACTCGAGGAAAAAGAAAACAAATTTAATAATATGGATATTTATATTAGGAACATGGCATTTATTGCTGGAGGTAAAAGTTTCGTAAAGACTTTATATGGTCAATGTGTAAATAGGGTCGGAGGAAATAATGCGTGGCTAAAATTTGAATCCTTGTCTTATAAAAGCTTTGATATAAAAGATGACGAGCATTTTAAAAATATAGCGATGAGGTTAGTTACTAATAAAAGTAAAGAGTTTATCGAATGTATAAAAAATGAAGAAGAGCTAAATTTAGTAAAAAATAAAAGGGTAGATGCTGTCGTATACGGAATAAAGTATATACCAACTGTTTATATTAGCAATAATGATACAATGGTAAAAAAGATTGATACTTACAATGCAAAAAGTATTATTAAATATTTAAAATACATTGATAATAAATAAATACCAATACAGGGCGACCCGCAGGGTCGCCCTGTATTGGTATTTACTCTTCATATTTCTATTTGCCGCTGTATCTCTCTGAATATTCTCCTGTGTCAGTGTTCACTACTATCATCTCACCAGCTTCTATGAATAGTGGTACAGTGATCTGAGCTCCAGTTTCTAATGTGGCCAATTTTCCACCTCCACCTTGGGTATCACCTTTGAAATTCGGTGGGGCTTCTTTGACAGTCAAAGTCATTTTGATAGGGAGCTTGATACCTATTACGCGAGCATTATCCTCATCCCCGAACACTAATGCTTGACACTCGGTGTTATCTTTTAAATATTTGACTTGATCACCCAGCAGATCTTCACTGAGCTTATATCTATTTTTAGCATCCTCCACATCACAAAACCAAAACTCACCCTTGCTAGAGTAGAGGAATCGCACTTCTTTACGACTGATCTCTGCCGCCTCAGCAGTGTCAGATGCATGGAATGTCATCGGGACAGTGCGTCCAGTGATTAGATTACGCATTTTGACTGCGTTTTGGGGCTTACGCTTTTGTGTACGAGATACTTGATTTTCTATTATCTCATAAGGCTCGTCATTGTGTAATATGTATGTGCGAGGTTTGATCTCATTGTATTCTAATGTGGTCATAGTGTGGTGTATTCTTATCTTGCTAATTTATGCTTATATTATAACAGTTTTTAACTTTTTTGCAAGGGCAGTAGACCCATATATTCAATAACTAATAGCAACGCTAGTGTTTATTTAGCAAAAAAGATTTTTACTTGCACCCTCTACTCCTCCGGGACCTCACTCTCCTCTTTGTCTGGTGTGCCAGTGTAGGAGTTCTCACCACTTTCTAGCTTTTTCCTTATCTCATTCATAATCTTGGTAGCTATCTCTTTGTTTTCGGGTGACCGCAAAAAGCTCCTCGCTGCATCATATCCACGCCCTAGCTTTACCTCTCCATATACATATACTGATCCGCTACTTTTACCTATTATGCCGAATTTCTCCCCCAGGGCTAGCATCTCACCTTCGCTACTGATACCTTCATTGTAAATAATATCGAACTCTGTAGTTTTGAATGGTGCTGCGACTTTATTTTTGACGACTTTGACTTTGGTCCTCGCCCCGACTACATCCTCTCCCTTTTTGATCTGGGCTATCTTACGTATATCTATACGCACAGAAGAGTAAAACTTGAGGGCTTTACCTCCTGGAGTAGTCTCAGGATTACCAAACATCACTCCGATTTGCATGCGTATTTGATTGATAAACACTATCACAGTTTTACTTTTATGAGCTATACCTGTGAGCTTGCGCAGAGCTTGGCTCATGAGTCTGGCCTGCTTGCCGACATGCTGTGCCCCCATGTCGCCCTCTATCTCATCACGGGGTGTGAGAGCAGCTACTGAGTCGATGACGAGCACGTCTATCTGGCCTGAGCGTACCAGTGCCTCTGTGATCTCTAGCGCCTGCTCACCATTGTCAGGTTGGCTGATGAGTAGCTCATTGATATTAACTCCTAGCTTCTTGGCATATTCTGGATCCATAGAGTGCTCAGCATCGATGAAGGCACATATGCCACCTTGCTTTTGAGCTTCAGCGATGACATGCAGTGTGAGAGTAGTTTTACCAGAGCTTTCTGGTCCATAGATCTCTACTATGCGACCACGAGGTAGACCACCCACGCCCAGAGCATAGTCTAGTCCTATAGATCCAGTCGGCACTACTTGTATGTCCACTCTCGGTGCATCACCGAGCTTCATGAGAGCTCCCTCACCAAATTTACTTTGTATAGATTTTAATATCTGATCACTAGTTTTCTTCTCACCCGCATCTCCCATTTCTTTCTTTGCTTTTACTACTTTCTTTTTTACTACCATTATTTTATTTTATTTTACCCCCACCCTACCCCTCCCACAAGGGGAGGTGGCTACCCAGGGTAGAGTTTGCTTGTATGTATATAGTATACTCCTTTTTAGGAAAATATACCAGAAAAATAGTGCAAAAATCATCTGACAATGTTTGTCAAGATTACAACTCCTTTTTGATTAAAAGTCTATGGTCAAAGCGATCATGCGCCTCGATGATGAGTATAGTGTAGGGATATAGCTTGGCTATGTCAGTAGAGAATGCACCACCAGCATCTATGGGTACTTCGCGGCCCTGCACCTTTAATATTTTTGTACGAGTAGTGGTGCCATATAGGTGATATATATCACCACTCTGTGTGTATTCATAACTAGCTATTGTCGGCCCTTGTAAATAAGGATAAGCCACACGCCAAGAGATGAGTAAAAATATAGTTATAAATATAATTATAAGACCTAAAAACAATATAGGGCGTAACTGTATATTTGTGTCTCTATATTTTTTATTTTTTCTAATCATTTTCATTTCTTTCTTCACCTTGTTTCATCAGCACTTCACGACCTTTGGCACCATTTTTGGATGGACCGACTACACCATGACGCTCGAGCAGCATCATGATTTTGTTTGCTTTCGGGAAGCCCCAAGAAAAGCCAGTCTGTAAAGACGACGCGCTCGCTTTACCAGTTGCCATCACATAGTCTTTGGCACTCATATAATCATTATTATCTATTGGCTCGGCTCCGCCAGCCTCTAGTGGATTGACATATTCATTACCATTGCTATCGGTACCACTACTGCTCACATTCACTTTACTGAGATCTATATGATCCGGTATGAAGTCATACTCGGCTTGCTTCACATGCTTGATCACCGCTTGTATCTCTTCGGTAGAGACGAAAGGTGCCTGTATGCGTGCTATACGCGATGAAAGTGGATCCATGTATAACATGTCACCATTGCCCAGAAGATCCTCAGCTCCACCCATGTCTAGTATAGTACGTGAGTCCATGCCGCTGGTAGTTTTGAGGGCTATGCGTGCTGGGATATTGGCCTTGATAGTACCTGTAATGACTTTCACATCAGGACGCTGTGTTGCTAATATGAGATGTATGCCAGCCGCGCGACCCTTTTGAGTGAGTGAAGTGATGAGCGGTGTGATCTCTTTGTTATGACTGAGCATAAAGTCATTAAACTCGTCAAACACCACCACTATCCAAGGCATTTTCGGTGGTATATTTTCTATATACTCTCCTTTTTGTTTCTTTAATGCGACCTTTACCTCAGGATAGAATATTTTGTTATTATAATCCTCCAGATTTGGCACACCGAAATCCGCCAAGATCTCATAGCGTCTCTCCATTTCTTGTACCAGCCAATTCAGTGCTTTGATAGCACCTTTCGGGTCTACCACTATCGGAGCGTAGAGATGAGGCAAGCCTTTATAAGCGGTGAATTCTACTCGTTTGGGGTCCAATATGATCAGCTTTAAATCATGAGGACTATTTTTATAAAGTAAAGATATAAGCAAATTTTGTATTGTGACACTTTTACCAGTCCTAGTCGCCCCAGCTACCAGCAGATGTGGCATCTTTATCATATCTCCGAATATAGGCTTGCCTACTATATCCTTGCCGATAGCTAGCATGAGCTGACTGCCTTCGGTGAATTGAGGGAGGGAGAGCAGAGACCCCAGACCGAGAGTCTGCTTGTTTTCATTTGGTATCTCTATACCCACGAATGGCTGCCCGGGTATCGGTGCTTCGATGTGAATAGAGCTAGCCTCCAGTGAGAGCTGTAGGTCATCTTTGAGTGTTAATATTTTGTTTACCTTTACACCTTGCGCTGGCTTGACTCTATAGCGCGTGACTGTGGGTCCCACGCTCACTCCATCCATCTCGACTGGTATATTGAAATTGAGTAAAGTTTGTTTCATCAGCTGCATCTTGCGATTGGTATTACCTGCACTACTTTTACCAGAGTCTATAGCGAGTAGATCTAATGGTGGTGGAGTATATGTAGCCTCCAATATCTCACGGCTGATAGCGACCATATGACCGTTGTCACTTTGTTTGGCTAGTCTGCTATTGTTTTTCTTTAATCTAATTTCATTATTAAAAGTTTTATTATCGTATATATCACTGTCGTCTGCATCATTAGTCTCTTCCTCAGAGAACCCTTCGAATAGCTCGTCTCTGATATCTCTTTTATTGTCAGATGTATGATCAGTATCACTATAGCTAGTATCATCATAGTCTATGTCGTCGTATTCAGAATGGCTACGGCTTCTATCCTCTCCATGCAAGTCGTCTTGCATGTCGTATTCTTCATCATTTATGTTCTCGTTTCTTTTTTTGAAAGGTAAATAAGTCAGTGGATTTATTTTATAAAGTAAAACAGAAATAGGAGATGGAGACTCGTTATCATGAGATGACGATAGCTTTGACATGTCTGGGCGTGGTATCCATGAGTGTAGGGCCGAGATGCGAGGTTTATGATTTGTGATCAGCATGAGGCAGCTAGCAGTGAGACCTCCAAGTATGAGAGTGGCAAACAATGGATCAAATAGTCTCACTAGTGGCGCTGCGACTATATATCCTAACACACCAGAGTAGGCACTACCATAGGCTACATTGATGAGACCTAGTGTAGCGATAGACACAGTGATAACGCCTAGCGTCGTCGTTATACGCACTCTCGGCAATGTCTCACGCCACAGATAATACGCTGATCCGAAACATATCACAGGCATCACATATGACAATATGCCTATGGATTTTGCAAGTCCATTAAAAATGAAATTCCCACCCACGCCAGCGCGATGTAGTGCTCCGAGTGCGAGTAATGCCCCGAGTATAGACATAAATATTGCCATAGCCCCCATCAAAGTATCGGTGTTACTTTTAGATATTTGAGCTGGGGATTTGTTTCTAGCCATAAGGTATATTATAACACAACTTAGGCCTCCTCCCCAGACCCTTCTCCTCAAGATAGGGGAGAACAAATCTATACGACATTTGACTTATTTTTTAAAAAGCATAGAATGGAAAGTATAAGACAAAGTCATGGGGCAAAATAAATTAAAAGACAAGAACATGAAAAGTATAGAAAACATAGCAGACAAGATGGAGAGAATAGTGAGAGTGATGTATATGGCGACAGACCACCTGTCTCATAGGAATGAGATCAAAAATAATATGAGAACTAGCGCCTTGTCAGTGATGGCAGGAGTGATAGATATAGCTTCTAATAATGTGTATGACTCAGAGCGAGATCTGCAAGCTTCAGTGTATAAGACAATGTCCTTTATAAAAATAGCAATGTCCGATAAGTCTATGTCCGATATTAACGGACAGTTGCTTTTATCGGCTTATAGTAAACTTTTGTCTTTTATAAATAATATTAGTTTAACAGACAATGCTACGATAACGGACAACATAAAGGACATAGACTATGGAGATGGTGTCGCTTTACAGACAATAATAAACACAAAGAAAAAGATAGCCCTCCCCCTGAGGGGCGGGGCCACACAGAACTCCAATCTAAATAACAAAAATGAAAGAAGAGAAAAGATATTAAATATAATCAGACAGAAAAGCCAAAATAATTTAGATACAAATGGTTTAAATATAAATATAGGATGTAGTATGTCAGACCTATTGACCGAGCTCACAGATATGAATGAAAAGATGATACAAAGAGAGCTAACAGTCATGGTCACAGACCAGATAATACTGAAAAGAGGGGAGAAGAGGTGGAGCAGGTATGTGTTGTCACATTCTGGGCCTCCCTCTGTTATATTAGTATAGCCATTATACATAATATAGGACTGTGGATTGCAAGTATTGCAAAACTTGTCATTATTATATATAATGGCCTACAGGTGCGTAATTGTGCCTTTAACTAATTTTAGATCATTGACAACAAAATAGCGCAGATTATAGATATAATTTACTAGCTAGGTAACATGCGTGTTATCAGTGTGTCTATTATTAATTAACAAATTTCAAATCAATTATAAATTCAATTATGAAACTATCAAAAACTTTAGCGATTTCGATCGCTACTTTGGCGGTATCAGCAGCGTCAGCTTCGGCTGCCATGATGATGCCAACACAAAACTGTTCATATTCATTTACTCAAAACTTGAAGATGGGCAGCAAAGGTGCTGAGGTTATGAATCTTCAGAAGGTACTTAATATGTACCCTCAGACAATGGTAGCCTCTACAGGTGCCGGATCTTCTGGTATGGAGACAATGAAATTTGGTCCAGCTACGAAGCGTGCTGTGATCAAGTTCCAGGAGCTAAATGCTGCTGACACTTTGACACCAGCTGGACTATCTCGTGGTACTGGTAATGTATACGGCCTCACTCGTGCAGCTCTAAATCAGATCTGTAAAGGTGATGTATCTACAAACACTAACGGTAATCCATCAAATGGTAACACT
>JAYTYR010000034.1:0-2170 GCA_043742265.1 bacterium
CTCTAGTATAAGTTCTTTATCTTTTTTAGTAATATCTTTACTAAAGTATGGTATACCTATTATTTCAGCTTTTAACTTTAGTATCTCAGCATTTGTTAAACTCCTAAAATTAGCATATCCACCTATATTTGACCTCTACTATTTCTTTTTTTATATCATCACTTACTTTTGTAAGATCTAGAGTCAGTCCTTGTATGTTACATAATCTTAAGAGGGAATTGTGTGGTACTAATTTCATTTCAAATGCTTTAAATAATCACAGAGGTCATGGATATTGATAGTGTCTTGGCTGTGAGTGGACATGTTGCGTACTATGACTGTGCCGTCCATAGCCTCCTTTTGACCAAAGATAATAGTGTGGGGTATGTTCATTTTTTCAGCTAGAGATAATTGAGCACCGAGAGAATCCTTTGTGATAGACTGATGTACAGCTATCTTGGCTTTACGTAAAATTTCTATTATCTGTAAACTTTTTAGTTTGGCTTCAAAACCCAACTGTATGAAATATATCTTTGGAGCTTTTAGTATGCGTGGTGCTATTACTTTGCATTCAGGGAACATCATAATACGCTCAAAGCCGAGAGCAGACCCCACAGAAGGCACATCCTTTTTGCTTCCTAGGTCATGAGCGAGATAGTCATAGCGTCCGCCACCTGTAATAGTGATATCCCTCTCTTTGCCACTTTCATCTGTGTCGACTTTGATAATTTCAAACACAGTACGAGAATAATATGCTAGACCACGCACTAGACCGTGGTTGATCCTGTATTGTATATTCATTTCTTCTAAATACTGTAGCACCTGCATGAAATGTTTCCTACTATCAGATGATAAATAAGATATAGACTGAGGTGCGCTTTCTTTAAAAGGCAGACACATCTCATTTTTACAATCGAGTATACGTAGTGGATTAGTCTTTATCCTTTCTTGACAGTCATGACACATCTTATCTGTATGTTTCTTATAATAATTTATCAAAGCTTTTATAAAAGAAGGACGTCCTTCTTTGTCTCCCATACTATTTATATCTACGATTAGATCTTCAAAACCGAATTCATTTAATATGGTATGTAAAGTTTTTATTATCAAAGCATCCGCTATACTTTTATCAGAGCCTAATATTTCCAGATCGAATTGGTGGAATTCGCGCAGTCGACCCTTTTGCGGATTTTCGTGCCTCCATAATGGCCCATAAGAGTATAGCATTATAGGCTGAGGCATCGACCCCATACCATTTTCTATATATGATCTCATGATACCGGCAGTGTATTCTGGACGGAGTGTCACAGACTCAGACCCATTGAGTGAAAAGCTGTACATTTCTTTGTCTACCACATCTGTGCCTTCGCCGATACCAGAGATAAATACCGCTGTGCGCTCCATCGCTGGTGTCTCTATTGGTTTGAAACCATAATACTCAGCTATTTCTTGGGCTTTTTCAAACATACCTTGCATTTGATAATATCTCTCTCCTAGACGGTCAGACATACCTTTGAGACTATTGACCGGCTCTTTTTTGTCTTTGCTTGTGTCTTTACTGGTCATGTATATTTAAAATTATTATTTGTATCTATTATATCATTTTGAAAAGAAAATGTACAACATTATTTTTATAGATCAACAAATATTCAACAACTAATAGCAACACTAGTATTTTATTTATCAAAAACAGATTTTGGATATTTCTCTAGTATAAGTTCTTTACCTTTTTTAGCAATATCTTTACTAAAGTATGGTATACCTATTATTTCAGCTTTTAACTTTAGTATCTCAACCTTTGTTAAGCTACCAAAGTTAGCATTTCCCCCTATGCTAGAGAGAGCGGATAATCCGCCAGCATTTGTTAAGGTAAGTCTCTCCCCCTATACTAGAGAGAGCAGATAGTCCGTCAGCATTTGTTAATCTATCAAAGTTAGCATCTCCCCCTATACTAGAGAGTGAGGATAGTCCGTCAGCATTTGTTAAGCTTCTAAAGTTAGCATTTCCCCCTATACTAGAGAGAGCAGATAGTCCTTCAGCATTTGTTAAGCTACTAAAGCCAGCATATCCACCTATACTAGAGAGTGAGGATAGTCCGTCAGCATTTGTTAATCTATCAAAGTTAGCATCTCCCCCTATACTAGAGAGAGCAGTTAGTCCTTCAGCATTTGTTAAGCTTCTAAAGTTAGCA
>JAYTYR010000035.1:0-15164 GCA_043742265.1 bacterium
TCTCTCCAAATCTCCATGGAAGTACTGGTGATATTGGCATAGCGATGATGTCAAAGCTTGCAAAAACTTTTCTGACTTCTACTCTTATCTTATCTCTCAGAGGACACTCAAGAAGTGGTCTCATATACCTATTCCTCTAACTGATGAGAGAGAAGCCAATAGAACAGGCCGTCATGACGATCTACTGCTCTCCTCCACCCATTATCAAGAGCTAATCAAAGCACAGATGCACCAGTTACTGGATCAATCTTAAATATCCCCGCACCACTATTCTTATCATAATATTCATGTTTGATTATTAAATTCTCATTATCCAATAAAAAGTCAACAACAAATATATCTTGTACATCAGATTCTAGCCCAGGAATTAGTGTATTTTTAAAATATATACTGTTCCATAATATTTCACCAGTTTTACTTTGAGCTTTTACATAAAATTCATTTTCCTCATTATTCAGATTTTGATTATACACACTATATAGATTACCAGATTTGTCCTCAATAGATCTCACTCTATTACCTTCAATTTTAATACCGTTCACTACTTGTTCGATTTGAGGTGGTAACCTTTTAGGTGCCAATCTACTTGTTACAGGTGTATTCATATTATTTATATCATAAGTATAACACGCTTATTTCTTTTCTTCACTAGGCCTATCTTTTAATTAAGTGTAGTATTAATTTTGACTAATGAAAGTAGCAACGGGCTAATCCGTTGCTACTTTCCTAAAGATACTGACTTTTCCAAAATACCCATATCAATTATACTATTTCTTATCAGCATGGTCATTTTCACCATCCATATCCTCTTTATCAGCCTTTAAGATACTGCCATTTACTGCATCAATTTTAACTTCTGTATTGTTAGATAATTCAACCTCATAAATTGCTTTACCATCTTCATCTCCAACAACTATAGTTTTTATATTTGTCCCTGGATTTGCACTTAACATGATTTGTCTTGCTTGCGTCTCAGATATCTTTACCTGAGCAAGAACATTTGCTGGCACACTGTCATCTTGATCATCATTCTCCTCCATATCATTCCCTTTTGAATCTTTCTGATTAGTAGTTTGATTAGTCTGATTTGAAACTACTGTAATTGGTTGAACTGGGGATGATGTTTGCGCAAATGTCTGCACAGCTATTGATCCTCCCGCTCCTATCAGTAACGCTCCTAATACGAGCATTGGTAATTTTTTATTTTTCATAGTTATATTTAATTAAATTAATAATAATTATTCATATGACTAGTATGAATTACTATAACTATACAAAAATAGTATGAGGAAATGATGAGTGTCTGTTTGGTAGAGCTATAGTCACAACTGTCCCTTTGTTGATTTCACTCTCAATTACGATAGTTCCTTTATGTTCCTCTATAATCAACTTTGCGATCGATAGACCTAAACCAGATGAAGATGAGTCATTTCTTGAATGTTCAGCTTTGTAGAATCTATCGAATACATATGGTAAATCTTTTTGATCTATGCCTACACCTGTATCTTTAATTAGAATATATGCTTTTTGTGTATCTGAATTTAGCTCAATAGTTATACTTCCAGTCTTGGTATATTTGATAGCGTTTTGAAGAACATTAAGAATTGCTCTTTCAAAGTTATCTTGATCAAGGCTAACAAGTATTTGTTTGTATCCACACAGATTTATTTTAAATCCCTTGCCTTCTGCTTGATGTTTACTTTTTTGTACTATCGTATTAATAAATTTATGTAAGTCTATTCCAAAATATAAGTATGTGGTTGCTTGATTATCTCCTCGAGAAATGAGCAATAAATCATTCACAAGCTTTGTCATTTTTTTACTTTCTTCTAAGTTACTTTCTATTGTATTTCGAAGTTCATTAGCAGATGCACTCTTGTTCTGTAGTGTGACCTCTGATTCTGTAGTCATTATTGCAAGTGGTGTACGCAAATCATGTGAAGCATCTGCCGAAAACCTCTTTTGTGCATCAAATGCTTTTTTAATTGGCTTCAGTGTCTTACCTGCCAGAAAATAACTAGAGAAACCAATAATTACAAGTAGTATTCCATCGACAATATAAATAAGCATTTCTATTTCGTCACTTGTATTTTTTGCAGGATCATCTTCTGTATCTGATACTATCATTCTATCTTGAAATCCATGCCTGATCTTTGACTCAATTGTAAAGATTAATACACTACTAAAAGCAATAAGGATAACCGCTATAACCCCTATGTAGTAGAATGTGAGTTTTATTCTTGCTTTTTCAAAGATATTATTTTTCATATTATGCGTTAAATCTATATCCAACACCGTGTACTGTTTCAAAAATATTTTCATTTTTATCCTGCAACTTTTTTCGGAGATTTTTGATATGAACATCTACAATATTTGAAAATGTATCGTAATTAAAATCCCACGCATGAGCAATAATTTTATCGCGATGAAGTACTTGATTTTTGTTTCGCAAGAATAGTTCAAGAATAGCAAATTCTTTTGAAGTCAACTTCACTTCTGTACCACTCTTTTCAACACCATGCTTTACTGTATTCAAAGTAATTTTTGAACCTTTAAGCTCTACTTCAAGTGCCATTTTGGGTCGGCGAAGGAGCGCTCTCATTCGTGCAGTGAGCTCATCAAATTCAAATGGCTTTACAAGATAATCGTCAGCCCCTACATCTAGTCCATCAATCTTGTCATCGAGCGTATCTTTAGCTGTTAGCATAAGAACAGGGACCATGTTATGTTTTTCTCGTAATCGTTTACATACAGTAACACCATCAATTTCGGGAAGCATAATATCAAGGATTATTAAATCAAAATGGTCTGGTATAGCTTCTATCATACGAAGTCCTTTGGCACCATCATGTGCAATATCAACAGCATAACCAATATGCTCCAAGCCTTTTTTGATTGAGCTGGCAAGCTTCTCTTGGTCTTCGATAATAAGTATTCTCATATATAAGAGCATTATACTTTAATTATGAAGAAATTACGAGTTTTACTATAGCATGAGATTATGCTATAATATATTTTATAAACAAAAGATAGAAACATAATAAATAAAATATGCAAGAATTAAATAATCATTTAAAAATGGAAGGACAAGGAGTGCCAAAAGTAACTTTTAAAACAAGAGTGAGAGATGACAAAGTAGGAGGTGATAATCCTTTCATATGGAAAGATATGAGTACATCAGAGCTTTTTGATAATAAAAAGGTAATACTTTTTTCTCTGCCTGGAGCTTTTACTCCTACATGCTCTACTTCACATGCACCCGGCTATGATGAGAAATTCGAAGAGTTTAAATCATTAGGTATAAATAGTATAATATGCCTCTCAGTCAATGACGCTTTCGTAATGTATCAATGGAAAGAAAAATTAGGACTTAAAAATATATTTATGTTACCTGATGGTAATGGAGAATTTACAAAAGCTATGGGCATGATGGTAGAAAAGACAAATCTCGGATTTGGAAATAGATCTTGGAGATATAGTATGTACGTGGATAACGGTATTATTAAAAAGATATTTGCCGAAGATGGATTCCAAGATAATTGCGAATCAGATCCATTTGAAGTTTCAGATGCAGACACTATACTTGATTACTTAAAAAGTATTACATAAAAAACTGTACTACTTCTTGATATAGAGTCTGTTACACATACTCTCCATTTTCGTATATTACATCTTTGTCTGCTATCACACGATCGACCACAGGGAATATATCAATATGGAATTTAGTTTTGTTGGTAGTAAGCCCAGACTTTTTGTATACACTATGCTTCTCGCCTAGTGATAAATGCATACCGTATACGCGCTCATATGCAGTGATATCACGCAGATAATGCTCACGAGTGATGGCACGATTTAACCCAAAGCCTATCTCACGTATCATTGGTCTCTCGTATGATCTCACTAGCTTGAGTATCTCTAAAAATAATGATGGGGTGTTATCTCCACACCATGTCACTTCACCACTCTCTATACGTATTAGGAATGGCTCATACATCTGTACATTAAAGTCTCTATCAGCAAAAGCATAAATATATATTTCACCATTCAGATTGGTCAATACTTTACCCTCAGTAAAGACCTCACCGATAGGGAATGTCCCCCCGACATTATTCATATCTCTGTAGTCGCCTATATTGAGCATGGCAGGCTCGAGCCCACCTGAGATGCTTAGTTTAGTAGTATGCATTTGAGTGACCCCTCCCTTATGGGGAGGCTGGGAGTGGTCTGAGTCGCACGGTGAAGACCATATATCCAGAGTGTCGCACATATCTAATTTAGCCTTTATTATATGGGCTATTACAGGGTACCACCCTGTGTCATATGCGAGAGCGTTTATGTATGTATCCCACATGTCTTCGGTATTACGAGCTAGATGCATATGCTCTATGACTTTTAATTTATTATTAAATAGATGTAGTCGTATACGAAACTCATTTAGCAAAAAGTTTGTCGACTGTATCATCACGACTAGATCTTTCTCTTTCATTTTATCAAATTCAAATAATATTTCCTCCTTTTTACTTTTATTAAAGTCCACAAAGCGAGCATGTGGCAAAGCTTCATGATAAGCTTCTAAAAGGATCTTTGCTAGTCCGCTATTCTCATCATACACCACCAAAGCATTTTCATTTATGAAATTACCATCAGCATCTACGTGATCATGCCGATGTTGTATACAAATATTTAGAATGTCTGTGATATTTTTAAGGGCTTTTGGATTTGTTGCTTTTCGATTTGTCATAGGTTTTTAATTTTGTTTTGCCACCATACTGTTTCGTTATTAATACTCACTTCATTTTTATGATAGACTAGTAGTATGTCTACTATACATTTGACTGTATCTACTCTCACTATATATCTGCAACCGCTAGTCTTTTTAGATTCTAAAGTGGCAGCTATTTTAAACTCACCTTTTGCTATATAGCCATCTCTTAAAATATTTATTTTTTCAAAAAAGTTTGTGTCACTCAGCTCATCTACATTTTCTAGTTCTAATATTATAGCTCTCAAGGTTACATCCCATCTATTTTTATACTTTTTCTCAAAAGTTTTGATATAATACTTGTCGGCATAAGCATCTACAGTGACTGTATATCTAATAGACATGATCTGGGTCTTCTTGGGTTATAAGCTCATAATGTACAAACTCACCATCTCTGCCCATTTTCCATGGTAGTTGCGAATGGGTAAAGTCTACTATTTCTTTAGTCCTTTTATTACTCCATTTTGTATTTATTTTTTTGATAAGATCCTTTTCTTTTAGATTTAAACTCCCCACACTATCCTTTGCAGCGCCACGACATATAGAGACGAGTATGGATTCATTTTTAGACTCTATGTCTATCTGACCGCTTTCATATAACTCATCCAAAGCCCGAAAATATACTTCTGCTACTGGACCATACTCCAATTTCTTGTATTGCATACCGCTCATACTGACCAAATTTTCATAATACCAAGCAAAGTCAGCAAAGTAAATAAGCTTGGCTAGCTTGGTCTTTGGTATCTTACCATCTTTTATATTCAATTTCAAAAATGATAAAATCATATCTTTATACTTCGGCATATCAGGTAGATGAGATCCTAAAATATCATCTATAGACAAGCCCAAAATACTGGTCAAGCTATTAGCCTCTGATAAAGTTATTTCTCTTTTATTCTGCTCTACTGCTATATAGCTAGTCCTAGCTATATATAAAAAGTCCGCCATCTGTTGTTGTGTATAGCCTTTTTGCTCTCTACACTTTTTGATATGGGCTCCATATTTATTTTTAATCATATGTGTATCATATCATATGTATGTCAAAAACACAAACTATCTCTGTCTCTATTTATGACTTTCTCAGACTATTTTTATTTATTCTACTTTAAACTTGTACTCACCTATCAGTCTGTTGTCATTGTTTATTACACGGAGCTTCCAGTCACCTATGGCAGGATGATCCACATAAGTAAATCCTCTATATCCGCTATCACGACCACCGACTATGGCAAACGTGCGACGCTTTGTCTCTATCCATTTGCTAGTCGTAGTACTATAATGCATCCATACATGTGATATGCCATTACTTTTATAAAAGTATCCAG
This sequence comes from bacterium, assembly GCA_043742265.1. Taxonomy (GTDB): domain Bacteria; phylum Patescibacteriota; class Minisyncoccia; order Phycocordibacterales; family UBA5272; genus JAMIGE01. The sequence continues at coordinate 6,088 of JAYTYR010000035.1, forward strand.
GTATATACACCGCAGTATACACCGTGACTCTATCACTCGTTGTACCAGTGGCAAAGCTTGTGCCAACAGCGACACTATCACCAATAGTACTAGTATCTACTGACATAGTATCAGCGTTCTGTGTACTATTACAATGTGTGTATATTTTCTTGGTCCAAATCAGATCTTTGAGTCTAGCTATATAATCATTTTTATCCACCACCACACTAAATGTCCTTTCACAATTGGCATTGTATAGAGAGTACAAATAATTAGAATTATTCTTTACTACTTCTCTTTTTATATCATTATATACTTGCACATTTTTAAGTGTGACTGGGACTGCAGGTAGATTATCTGTCATATACAATATCAAAATAATTATCGGTATACATATATTTACTATTAAAAGTTTATAACCAAAATTATTTATTTCTTCTTCTGATTTAAAATCTACTACTCCTATTTCATCTATACTTTTTATATTATTATTAATTTCTTTTATATTATTATTTTTATTTTTTGTATCTATTATTTTCCTATCATATAAAAGTATACGAGCGATGGTCATGTTTACGATGAGAGCAAAAGCCACACTAACTGATAATATATAACTAGATAAAGTATAAAACAAAAATGGAAATAAATATATACAATATAAATATATACATAATATTAGTATAGATATTTCTATCAAGGCTCTCTTTGTGGCACTCTTTACAAACTCATTGACACACATTAGAGTCACCAAACCTATTAGTATCGGCCACATTGCTATCACCTGCACACTACGATAATAATAAATAAACACAAATGACAAAGTCGATCCTATGGCATATGCAATAGTTAAATCTATTATTATTCCTACTATATTTTTATATTTTATAAATATAAAATATAATTTATTAAATAAATAATTTCTTACTTTTAATAAAAAATTAAACATTTTTATTTTATAAACATTTTCTTTTACTATGAAAAAAGAAGAGACAAACTTTGGATTATTTTTGGCTATTATAGCTACTGTCGCTATCAATATATAAACAGCACCTAGATATCTCGACCAAGGACTGAGATAGTCTGGTAAATATATGGCATCCACCACAAAGCCAATAAAGAAAAAAGCAGTAGCAAAATGTTTAAAATGTGCTTTGATAAAATTGATTATTTGATTTAATTTATTTTTCATATATTTTAATTATTTTTAACTATTTTCTTTTAACTATTTTCTTAATGTTTATATTTTTATATGTATTTATTCTTTTTTGTTAATAATATTGATCATGATGAGCTCTAGCTTTTCTCTGTCATTAATGGAGTTATAATTCCAAATAGATTCATTATCCAATAGGCTTTTTAACAGATCGCTATTGATTCTATCTTTATATTTTATACAAAGGTCTTTGAGCTTTGTATCTATTGTTTCTCCAAAGCTCTCATTACTTTTTACTCCCACTTTTAATAAAAGCAATAACCGACATAGCTTTATCAAATCTTTGTATATATATTCAAACTGTATATTAGCTTTTTGTTCACATACACTTTCTATCTCCAAAAAAATTCTTTTTAAGTCTCTAGCTAAGATAGATTCTAACATCTTTAACGATTCATCTATTTTATTTATTCCTAAATTATTTTTGATATTATCCTTTCCATGATTTGTAATTTTCTCTAATAGACCTATAGCATCTCTGTATGATTCATGACTATGTCTCGCTATAGATTCCAAATCGTCTATATCTAGATTAATATTTTCATTTTGAGCTATATGAGTAAGTAATGATGCCACACTACTCTCTGTAGGATTATCGAGATTTATAACTTGACAACGCGACACTATAGTAGTAATAAGCTTTTCTGGATCTGTAGTACAAAGTATAAATATAGTCCAAGGTGTGGGCTCTTCTAATGTTTTAAGTAAAGCATTCGCACCTTGCGGGGTAATCATATGCACTTCATCCATAATGATGATACGGTATTTACTATTGAGAGGATAGCTTTTAATTTGCTCACGCAGCTCTTTGATCTCGTCTATACCTCTGTTGCTCGCAGTATCCAGCTCCACTATATCTATATCCTCCGTACCCAGCTCACGAGCAAATATTCTAGCTATAGTAGTCTTCCCCACTCCTCGCGTCCCTGTAATGAGATAAGCATGGTTTATTGGGTACACCACTTCGCTGTTAGCAAGTGCATCATTTTTATTAATTAAAGTTTCTCTGTCTTTGGCTACTATATTCTTAAAATAGGTGACAGCTCTATCTTGACCGATGACTTCTTCAAAACTTTTAGGTCTATACTTTTGATATAAGGCTGTACTCATATAGATATTATAGCATATTTAAAAATTTATTTACTATTTGTCCTACCTCCATCTCGTCTTTACATTCCATCAGCGACATACGTAGCTCTTTGGCACCGTCAAATCCGTTCACATAAGCTTTGTAATGCTTTTTCATTATCGCGAAACTTTTGATAGTGCCTAGCTTTTCCATATACAATCGTGTATGCTCTAGCATAATTTTTAATTTCTCTTCTAGCTTTGGCTCTGAATTTAAAATAGCGTTCATATCTTTATCAAAATATCTATTCCAATCAAATACCCAAGGTCGGCCAAATACCCCACGCCCTATCATCACACCTTCGGCTCGTACACTCTGATCTCTATGTTTATCCAATGCTTCTACCAGATCATTCACGTCTCCGTTACCTATTATTATAGTCTCTGGAGATATAGATTTACAAAACTCTTTGATCTCTTTAAACATTTCCCAATGTGCTGGTACAGCACTCATCTCGGACCTAGTACGCAGATGTATAGTGAGCGCTGGTATGTTACAAGATAATAAATGTGGCAGCCACTCTTTGTATTCTACTTTGCTATACCCAATGCGAGTTTTTACACTTACTGGCATATCGCCAGCCACCTCCTGAGCGGCTTTGATAATAGCGACCGCGAGATCTGGGGTCTTGATCATCGCAGATCCACAGCCCTGATCTACTATCACACCTACAGGGCATCCCATGTTGATATCTACTCCATCAAATCCTAGCTCACGACAGAGAGTGACTGCTGCTTTCATATTTTCTACATTAGTAGTGAACAGCTGAGCTACTATCGGCCTCTCACTCTCGCTATATATCAGATCATGGCGTAGCACTTCTCTGCCAGGACTGTTTAGTCCATCGGCAGATACAAACTCTGTCCACATCACGTCAGGGCCACCACCATTGTCCAGCCCCATAGGGAAAGTACGGGTGGTAGACATGCGACTATAGTGAGCTATAAGCTCGCGATATACTTGATCAGTCACATCTGCCATTGGGGCGAGTGTTATGATAGGCCTATTGGCGGCTACTGCTCGCGATTGTACTTGTTCCCAAAATCCCTTTACTATTTTTGACATTTTTTATATTATTATTTATCATTTCTACTGTCGTAGTACTCTTTTTTAAAGTATCTTTGAATCTATAGAATAGCTTATTTACAAAGCGTAAGTCAAGATATTCTAAATTATCCATATCTGTACTTATTTTATTTTTTAGATCTTTGTCCTCTACCGCCGATACATAATCATTCCAAACCGTTTCTAAATTACTATTTGTATTGACCCTTATCTCGCCAGACTCTAGCTTTAAATAAGCATCATGATATTTATCATAAAATACAGAAGACACTTTTATATTTTTTACTGTATTATTTTTATTAAGGTTTGTTTTTTCCAATCTTTTAATAAAAGTGTCCAACCACGCCCTTTCTGCAATAGTAATAGAAGTACTACTAGCCAAAGTGAGATCTTTTATATCTATATTTACTAAAGGAAAAGCAGATATATTTTCAGGATGAAGTCTATAATTTATACTATTGTTTATTTGTTTTCTAAAAAAGAAATACAATATAAAACTAAACGCGAGCAGTACCCAAAATAGTTTTCTTAACATATGGTATTAGGGGTGCCGGTACATTGATAGTGCCGTCAGGATTTTGATAATTTTCGATAATTGCTATTAATAGTCGTGGTGTAGCTGCGGCGGTGTTGTTAAGTGAATGGACGAAACGCATTTTGCCATCGGCGTCTTTATAGCGAATGTTTAATCTTCTCGTCTGGAAATCATGGAAATAGCTAGCACTATGAGTCTCTCTATATTTATTTTGAGATGGCACCCAGGCCTCTATGTCATACTTTTTAACTTGACCCAGGCCGAGATCTCCGCCACAGTTGACTACTGTGTGATATGGTATACCCAGCTCTTCCATCATAGTCTCACTATGCCTAGTGATCACTTCATGATGCTCCACAGATATATTATGATCAGCTTCACAAAGTACTATTTGCTCACATTTGTAAAATTCATGCACCCGCACCAGACCCTTTACATCTTTACCGTGGCTCCCTGCCTCTTTACGAAAGCATGGGCTCCAGACTATCATCTTTTTCGGTAAATCTGTATGGGATAGCACTTCTCCGCTATGATAATACATCGCCGCCACCTCACCAGTACCTGCCAGATAGTCTTCTCCATCTTTGTATAGATCATCCTCGCCTTGGGGCAGATACCCAGTACCGAGTAGTGTCTCTCTTTTTACAAGCGATGGCACCATCATAGGAGTGAAGCCAAGTCTGGACCATCTATCCATCACATAACTCCATATAGCCATCTCTAATATTGCTGCATCATTTTTAAGATAATACCCTCTAAATCCACTAGTCTTCGTCCCTCTTTCAAAGTCCACCATATCATTCATCTCCATTATCTCTATATGATCGCGTACAACGAAATCGAAATCTTTGATCTCTCCCCATTTTTTCACTTCTACATTATCTTCATCACTCATACCATCTGGCACTGTCATATCTGGTATATTGGGCACACGTAACATCATCTCTCTCCACCCTATCATTATTTTGTTTAATTTATCTTCGGCTTTTTTTAGTTCTTCTTTTACTGCTTGCATCGCCTCGATAGCATTGATCCTGTCCACCCCTGAAAGTGTGGGTATGCGATCTGAAGTACTATTTTGTCTAGTACGTAGCTCTTCTACATTTTTGAGTATGTTTAGACGCTTATCATCTATATCTATAAGCTCTTTGATATCAAAAGCTATATGCTTCTTCTCTGCTGCTAATTTTATAAGGTCACTATTTTCTCTGATGAATTTAATATCTAACATTTATACATTATAACTCATTTTTGTTTTATTTAAAAGTATGTTATTATATATCTATTGGGCCCTTAGCTCATTTGGTAGAGCACTTGTTTTGCACTCAAGAGGTGAGCGGTTCGAATCCGCTAGGGTCCACATGAATACAAGACTTTTTATTTCTGATAACGAAAAGAGAGATATTATCAAATATCTTGAAGAAGGGAAGGTACTCCCTGAGAAGTATCGCTTCTTACTTTTCAAAGCCGACCGTGAAGTAGAGCTCGTGTGGAATGGTAAGTCAGACGAGGTGACAAATGTCGTTTTACCTTTTCAACACATAGAACAAATAGATGAGCCTAGAAGTAATGAGAAATTTGGCAATCCACAAATTGGAATGTTCGACACATCAGGAAAACAAATTACAGGCTGGACCAATAAACTTATTTGGGGAGATAACAAACTCATCCTCTCCTCACTGAAAAATGGTCCAATGAGAAAAGAAATTGAAGCCCAAGGGGGACTGAAACTTATTTATATTGACCCGCCATTTGATGTCGGGGCTGATTTCTCAATGGATATAGAAATTGGTGAAGGAGGCAAAGACGGATCGACTGAAAGTTTTACAAAGAAGCCCTCTGTCATTGAAGAAATTGCATACCGTGATACTTGGGGTAAAGGTGCAGATAGTTTTATTGCAATGATTTATGAACGTCTCAAACTAATGCACGACTTACTTGCAGAAGACGGAAGTATTTATGTGCATTGTGATTGGAGAGTAAGCGGATATATGCGTATTGTGTTAGATGAGGTTTTTGGTAAAGATAATTTCAAAAATGAATTGATTGTTCACTATACAGCAGTTGGTTTGAAAGCAAAATCAAAAAAGTTTCATCAAAACACAGAAAATATATTTTACTACGTGAAAAATAAAGACAAGTCTGTTTATAACGAGGTTTTTGAAAAACTTGATGAACCAAGGACTGCCAGCAAACATCAATTTGACTCTCAAACTGGTAAAGCAAGTAGAGTTCGTGATGAAAACGGAAAAATACAGTACTTTGAAGTTTGGGAAAATAAGGTAGACAATTTTATTGAGATACCAGCATTACGTGGAGATGAAAAAGTTGGTTACCCAACACAAAAAGGAGAGGCGTTACTTGAAAGAATAATTAAAGCATCAACTAACGAAGGCGACTTAGTTGCTGACTTTTTCTGTGGTTCTGGCACAACACTTGCAGTCGCAGAAAAACTTGGTCGCAAATGGATAGGAACTGACCTTGGTAAGTTTGGAATACATACGACAAGAAAAAGAATGATTGGGGTACAGCGTGAACTTAAAAAAGCTGGTAAGGACTTTCGTGCGTTTGAGATACTTAATGTTGGTAAATATGAACGAGAAAGTTTCCTCAGTACTAACGATGATTTACGTGCAGAAGAAAAAGCAAAACAAGCAGAAAGAAAAGAGAAAGAGTTCATCACTCTGATCCTCTCTGCTTACAAGGCAGAAGCAGTAGAAAGTTTCATAAATATCGTAGGTAAAAAGCGTGACCGTCTTGTCGCCATTGGTCCTATCAATCTACCTGTATCGTCTAAGTTTGTGAGAGAAATTGTTGAAGAATGTAAATCAAAAAATCTAACCAAGATTGATGTTCTTGGCTTTGACTACGAAATGGGTCTAAACTTTGGAGAGTATTCTGATGAAGGTATTGATGTTGCTTTCAAAATTATTCCTCGTGAGGTATTTGATAAGCGTGCTATTGAGCGTGGACACGTAAACTTTTATGATGTTGCCTATATTGATATTAAGCCTATCATTACCAGTCGTGGACAAGGGAAAAATGTAGTGAAAGAACTTGCGATTGAACTCACAGACTTCTCTGTTTTCTATAATCAAGATAATGGTGCTATCGACGAAGGACTGAAGGCTGGTAGGTCAAAAGTTATTATTGAAAGTGGTCAAGTTATCAAAGTAACAAAAGATAAAGATACAGAATTGGTCACAAGAGAAGTTCTGACTAAAAAATGGAGTGACTGGATTGATTACTGGGCAGTTGATTATAACTTTGCGGACCGAAAGGAAATCATAAAAGTAGTTGAAAGTGGGATAGAAAAAGAAGTGTGGACTGGGGATTATATTTTTGATAATGAATGGCAGACTTTCAGAACTAAAAAGAACAGAAGCCTTGAACTTGTCTCTGCACCAAAAGAACTTCTAAAAGGAGAATATAAAGTAGCGATAAAGGTCGTGGATATTTTTGGTAATGATAGGACGAAAGTTGTGAGTATAAATATATAAATATGAAAACAGAAATAATACAATCATTGGTAAACAATTTTGAGTCTTATGCCCACAAAACAGATGAGGGTATAGAATTTTGGCTTGCACGTGACTTGCAACAATTACTTGGATATGACAAGTGGGATAACTTTTTAGGCGTTATATTAAAAGCAAAAATATCTTGTGAAAATACTGAACACAAGGCTTCCGATCATTTTGCCGACGTCGGGAAAACGATACAAATGCCTAAAGGGGCGCAAAAAGAAATTAATGATCTAATGCTTACTCGCTACGCTTGTTATCTTATAGCTCAAAATGGCAATCCCCGCAAAGAAGAAATTGCATTTGCTCAAACTTATTTCGCAGTACAAACACGTAAGTTTGAAATTATTGAAAAACGTATTGCAGAATTTGAGAGAATTAAAGCTCGCCATAAATTGACTGAAACGGAAAAAGAACTCTCTAGCATTATTTATAAACAAACTGGTAGTGATAAAAATTTTGCAGTTATACGAAGCAAGGGCGACAAAGCACTTTTTGGTTACAGTACCAATGAAATGAAAATACGTCTTAATATTCCATCAGCTCGAGCACTCGCAGATTTCCAACCAACAATAATTTTGAAAGCGAAAGATTTCGCAACAGAAATAACTATTTTTAACAGTAAGGCAAAAGGATTAAAAACAGAAAGATTGATTTCTGAAGAGCATATCACAAATAATCGTAGTGTCCGTAAAACTCTTATTGAAAGAGGTATACGACCTGAGAACTTACCTGCAGAGGAAGATATAAAAAAAGTAGAGAGAAAACTTTCTTCAGATGATAAAAAAAATTTGAAAAAGCCTGAAAGATTAAAATAGCGGCTGAAACAAAATATATGGCATTACACAAAGATTTCCCAAAAGACCCATATGCAATCCTCTTACCTTCAATCAGGTGGTTTCCTGCTGATGAAGATTTGCGAGAAAAAGGCTTTGAAAAACTAATTCCTCCCCTCGTTGCAGAGTTGCGAAAGCGTGTTTTTGAATGGAGACAAAACGACTACAAGGGTGCAAGCGAGACATCAAAAGCACTTCTTAACTGGTGGTTCAAAGAGGAACATACTTTATATGATAACGACGGCACATCATATAATTTCAGATATTACTTCTCTCAGAGAGAGGCTCTTGAAACCGTTGTGTGGCTGTATGAGGTTGCAGAGGTCAAAGATAAGTACGACTTGATACGTTATAACTCAACTGGTGTTCTCAGTCCGCAAATGTTTACTGAGGAATGGCTTAGATTTGTAATTAAAATCGCTACTGGTGGTGGTAAAACTAAGGTTATGAGTTTAGTTATTGCTTGGGCGTATTTCCACAGACTGTATGAAAGTAACTCTAGACTTGCAAAGAACTTCCTACTAATAACTCCAAACGTAATTGTTTTTGAACGTATAAAAAGTGACTTTGAGAGTAATAAAATCTTTTTCCAAGACCCTGTACTTCCTGACAACGGCTATATGGGTCAGAACTGGCAAGATGATTTTCAAGTAACACTACATTTGCAAGATGATTTGAAAAATGTCTCACATACAGGTAATATATTTCTCACCAACATACATCGTGTTTTTGAAAGTGATGTACGTGAATACAGTAGAGATGATGAGGATAGTTCAGGATATTTCCTTGGTGATAA
>JAYTYR010000036.1:0-1178 GCA_043742265.1 bacterium
CGAGAGATCTTCACGAGTTTCGATATGAGCAATTGCCTCAGTGCGGAGCTTGCCTCGGAATTTTTTGTGCATTTCGAGGGATTTCTGGTAGATATCGTCAGGCATAGAGAAAAAGTTAAAAAATAACTTTATTTAGTATAAAGATATTTTCGAATAAATCAAAAAATAATGAGAATGAATCTCATAAAAAAACGGCTTTGGAAAAACAGCACAAAACAATTTGCAAAAAAAAAAAAAACAATGGTACTCTGTATAAGTCATTTATTTTTTAACTATACAAAATATGGCACCTAAAACTCCTGAGACTCCTTCGGCAGTCTCACAGCCAAAAGAGACAATTACAGAACTTAGCAAAGAACAAAAGCTCCTTGCTAATACGCTTGCTTCATTGAGTAGTGTTGGCGGTAGTGCATTTAGCAAAAGTAACGGTCTTGGGAAACGACTCACTCAACTTGTGGATTGAAAAAATAGTTTTGCTGACCCCAATATTCTTGCTAATGAGGTATGAATATCGCCTGAGCTTATTCGTGGTACCATTACGAAACTTGTCTATCCATCTTCAGATGGTAAGTGAATACTCTACTTATCCACATACAGATCAAGTCAAAATGTTTGATTATGACTCATTGGTGACTCACATAAAAAATCAATGCAAGTCTCGAGCACTGAAAGTTTCATGATCACCCTCGATCCAAAGAATCCTAAAAATGTACAAGTCACGAAATTATCGAGTCCGCTATATACAGTATCATGAGGTAAAGATATAGTGAGCTTCTCTTCTCAAGATTGGGATACTCTCAAGAAAAGTGTCCAAGTATGACAAACTCTATCAGTATCTGGTGATGATCTTAAGGCACTCATAGGTAAGGTTCAAGAGACAATAGATGATCAGTGAGCTAGAAATACAGCAAAAGAAAAGGCAGCTCTAGCAACACTAAAATGAGAGGTGAAGAAAATAATGAAAATACATTAATATAAACAAAATCTTCAAAATGTCTAGATCTATCCTAAACGCAATAATCCATCAGCGATACCTCGATACGCTCAGTTAATCTGAAAGAATGACTTAAAGTACTGTGCTGTCTCAGAGAGATCAAGAACTTTCTTTTTGAATTCGGGTGTAAATCGTAGGTATTTCGCACTACATGAGAGTACTCATGGAAAGCTGAGGAGTTCAC
>JAYTYR010000037.1:0-13361 GCA_043742265.1 bacterium
CCAGCCATGGCGGCCATCGCTGCCCAACAGGTGCTGCCAACGCTGCCCCGCGAATTCAACTTGCTCGAGTTGCAGCGCAACCCCGCCCCTCAAAAGGACTGCGGGAGCCTGACCGGGCGCCGGTGAAAGTTCGACGCCCAGGGTGCCCTGCACCAGACCTTGCGCTTGGGTGCTCTCATTGACTCTTTCTATATAATGTAAATTCATAGTCCAAACATATACTATTATACTAATAATAAATAATAATAAAGACACATGACGCAAGTAATAACGATAATTCAAAGCTCTGTATATTGCCATATATAATATCTCTATACTACTTCTAGTTTATATAAAAGTCAATACACTCTCAATTTAAAATTATAAGAAAAAGGCACCCGGAGGTGCCCCTGAAATACCGCCCAGACAGCTAGACAGAAAGTCCTGTATCTAGCTGCCTTGTCTCGGCGGTGTGCAACTGCTCGGCCGTCCTGCCGACACCAACACATCCGGCCAGTTGGACGTCACTGCCCTCGCCACTGTGCTGTGACAAGCATCACCACCATCCACATAAGCGTAGGATCCTGGCACTTGGCCGAGAATTATCGCTTGTTTTTCTTTTGGACGCTCGGTGCCGTCCACAGAAGACACTGTAAGCAAGTAACGAGGGTCAGGTGCTGCGCGACGCACACGCCCAAAAACAACCACATGACCCTTAATGCCGTTATAAATCACCGCCTGACACTTACCACTACTCGTCGCCGTGAAGTTGGTGACACTTGCTTTTGCACATGTGGGACATTGTTGTTGTATTGGCGGCGTGACCACCTTTGATACCGCTTGGGCTGGTGTCGATGCTGCAGGTGTTTCCACATCGAACCCTTCGACAATGTTTCCGCAAAGAGAGTCGTACTGATCTCCGTTGTTAGCCAAAACAATGGTGCGCACTATTGTCGTCTTGCAAACGATTCGCTTGATACTGCCATCTTTTAACAAGTACGTCATCCTGATAACTTTGCCTGCTGGCATGATTTTTGTTGCTACCACATTTTTATTTTTCAGATCTGTGGTAAAGCGACCCGTATCTACTGGAGCAGCGTCGTGATGACACTCTGTGGCATCCAATGGCAACGATGTGGTGGCGTGGGCGCTGCCGCTGAATGCACCGAGGGCAGTGGCGCCCAAAAAGGTAGCCGTTGCGATGGCAAAGAATCGCAACATCGAAAGATATGAAAAAACTTTCATAATGGTCTCCTAAAATAACATTGAGCAGATATGCGACGCACATCTTTTCCCTGTTTACCATACTACATAAAAGTGATCTAGTTGTCAACCACTCGATAGACACTCTCGATTGCTTATATATTTATAATAGCATATAAATAACAAACCCCATCTACTTTACTCTACTTTTGTAAAGTGTTTCGATGGGGTCGCTGACCATATTAGTCAGCACGGTTTGAGGGCGTGACCCGCTGGCATCGCCATACCTGGCATCCAGCGACCAAGGTTGGTGTCTCCTGCACTTTGCAGGGCACCATTCCTTGGAATTCCAGGAAAATTTTGACTGGCCCACCCTGTTTGGTAGAGGCAGTAACGATCAGGGGGGGCTGACCTGGCTGATGTGCCACCAAATCTTGCTGACCCCACATAACACTCCTCTCGACCACCTACCGTCCTGAGCACACCGCCGAGCTTGGTAGTACACTCTGACCGATCGACTGACGTCGGCCGAGTCACGTTGCCAACAGCTTGCTGTCTGTTGGCGTGTGCGATTGAGGAGCCGACTTCGGCGCCCAAAAAAGCGGCGACGGCTTGACGATCGGTGCCACCAGCGGCTTTCACTGCTGTCGCAGCGAAGCCACCAGCGCAGCCGCCGAGTCCGGCGACGGTGATGAGGGTGACGGCGAGGCGGACAACGCCACCAAAAAAGCTTGAGTTCATGGAACTTCTCCAAAGAGTGTCCTTGCGGACGGATACGGATTTTGAGACCTGTATATATTATACATGAAATAGGGTATTTGTCAATAGTAAGATGTTTTTAATGTTGATATTCTTAAAGCTTGGAAGCTAGACGATTGGGCACCATTTCATGTTATAATAAAAACATGCCCAAAGATGACAATAAAAGTAAACACAATCTACACTTTGTCGATGAGAATATAGCTGATAATGTACATGCTTTATATGATGACAGTGAGGAACGTATGGTGAGATTACTAGCAGACAAATATAATCTACCTTATGTAGATCTGCGTGGGGTGGCGTCTGATCCTGATGCACTCAAAATGATACCCGAAAATATGGCGAGGGACGCTCTCATCGCTCCATTCAAACTAGCAGGCAAAACTATGCATATAGCAGTCAGAGATCCAGATAATAGCAAGATGCGTAACTTGATAGAACATATTAACAGTACTCTAGGAGAGCCTATAATATATATAGCTAGCACTGCTTCACTGCGTCATGTGTGGGGACGTTATGCCGATATAGAAAAGAATCAAACTGTGGACACTGGAGCTATTAATCTCACCAATTCTCATGCAATTGAGCTATTCCAAAATATAAAAAGTATAAGTGACTTTCAAAATAAAATTACAGAAGTACTAAAAAATGAACGCACTGGTCGTATATCTAAAATAATAGAGCTCATGCTCGATGGAGCCATACATTTCGGTGCATCAGATATACATATAGAGCCAGAAAGTAACACTGTGCGCATCAGATATAGATTAGATGGTCTACTAAATGATATATTCTATACAGACGAAGAGACTTATAAACTAATACAATCGAGAATGAAGCTACTTAGCGGACTTAAAATATCCGCACATAATAAATCCCAAGATGGCCGCTTTACCATAGAGCGCGAAGTAGGTAATATTGAAGTGCGTGTGTCTCTAATACCTGGGTCGTATGGTGAGAGCTTTGTAATGAGGCTGCTAGACCCTACAGCCGCAAATGTAGAGCTCGAGTCTCTAGGAATAAATATATATATAAAAGAGGTAATAGAGAGTGCTATGCATAAGCCAAATGGTATGATACTTACTACTGGTCCGACAGGTAGTGGCAAGTCTACCACTCTCTACTCTATACTTAAAAAAATATATAATCCTACTATTAAAATCATAACCATTGAGGACCCTGTAGAATATCATATAGAAGGTATATCTCAAACTAATGTGAATAAAGAATATGGATTTGTCGATGGTCTACGTGCCGCCCTACGTCAAGATCCAGATATTATTATGATAGGAGAGATTAGAGATAAGGATACAGCTACAGTTGCTATCAATGCAGCCCAAACTGGTCATCTGGTACTCTCTACTCTGCATACCAACAATGCTTTCGGAGTGATACCTAGACTACTAGATCTAGGAGCAAATCCGAAAACTCTCGGCTCAGCCATAACACTCTCCATAGCACAAAGACTATGTAGGAAACTTTGTCCTATTTGTAAAGTCGCTGTTATCAGTAACGATATACAGACAAAATCAATTACAAATATTATAGGTGAAATGAATATTAAAAATAAGCCTTTTGCTATCAAGCCTAATATCTCATACACTATATACAATGCCAGTGGATGTGATCAATGTCATGAAGGATATAAAGGACGTACTGGTATATACGAAGCTTTTATCATGACACCATCTCTAAATAAAATCATTAATGAAAATCCTAGCGAATATGAAATAAAAGAGGCCACTTCTTCTCAAGGTCTCACCACTCTCGAAGAAGATGCTATCTTGCGACTATTAGCAGGAGAAACTTCATTCGAGGAGATTGCTCGGGTGGTAGAGCTATAGATATAGAAATATGTTATAATAAATTATCCTTAGGATAATTTATTATAATTTAAAAACAGATAACTCCAAACAACCCCTTGGTGAAGATTCTCTCATATGTAAGGATAGTCGCAGGGAGAATAAATCATCCACGACGTCCTCCACCAAAGAAGAGATGGGACTGGCCCGATTGTTTAGAGATATATGCTTTCAAAGATTCTATATTATTAAAATTAAAAAATAGATATTCCTTTGTTTTTTAATTACTTTTAAAGTATAACACCTGTAAATATATATGTCAAGTATTACGATAAACAATAACAAAGATACTAATTTATCTTTAGAAAATACACACCTGGACTCAGTGTTGCGTCCTCAAAATCTGAGCGAATATGTAGGTCAAGAAAGTATAAAAAAGGTATTAAATATAGTACTTTCTGCTGCTTTAGAGCGCTCTACTCCGCCTGAACACATACTACTATACGGACCACCAGGACTAGGCAAAACCACATTAGCAAACATAATAGCCAAAGAACTCAAGACTAATTTACGCTCTACTAGTGGTCCAGCCCTCACAAAGGTCGGTGATCTAGCGGCTATACTCACCAATTTGTCTCCGAATGATGTGCTATTTATTGATGAAATACACAGAATAAATAAATCTATAGAGGAGGTATTATACCCAGCAATGGAAAGTGGTAAATTGGATATAATCATAGGTAAAGGACCCGGTGCACGCACAGTATCACTCGATCTACCTCCATTTACCCTAGTTGGTGCCACCACTAGAATAGGTATGCTCACTGCTCCATTAAGGTCACGATTTCATGGTGGTACATTTCGTTTACAATTTTATACAGAGGATGAGCTTATTACTATTATCTTGGCAAATGCTAATAAATTAGGAGTAAAAATATCATTAGAATCAGCTCAATTAATAGCGGAGAGATCTAGGTTTACTCCACGTATATCTAATTATTTACTTAAAAGAGTGAGGGATGTATCACAATTAGAGCGTAGTGACATAGATATAAGCCTCGCTGCTCGAGCTATACAAATGCTGGACATTGATAACTTGGGACTAGGTCAATCAGAGCGAGATTATTTAAAAGTATTAATAGATAAATTTTCTGGTGGTCCAACTGGTATATCTACTTTATCGTCTGCCTTATCAGAAGATGAGGGCACACTTGAGGATGTTATAGAGCCATATCTTATACAACTCGGTCTCATAGACAAGACTCTACGAGGTAGAGTAGTGACAAAAAAAGCAAGAGAACACATTTTAAGTGTCTCCTCTCTAAATCTTTTAGAAGAAAAAATATAAAAATATTAAGAAAAATAATAATATGAAAATATTAGGTATAGATCCAGGTTATGATCGTGTTGGTATAGGTATAGTGGAGCGAATAAATAATGTAGAAAGATATATATATTCTGAGTGTATAGAGACAGATAAAAAACAAAACTTTGTAGATAGACTAATACAAATAGAAAATAGAATAGTAGAAATAATCCATATATATAAGCCTGAATTGACGGTAATCGAGGATATATTCTTTGCTAAAAATGCCAAGACGGCCATCAAAGTAGCTCAAGCGCGCGGAGCTATATTGATCACTTGTCGTAGATCGATAGATAATAAAATATTGGAGCTTACTCCGATGCAAATCAAATCCTCATTAGTGGGGGACGGTCATGCAGATAAATCACAAGTCGAATACATGGTCAGACAGATACTACATTTAAATCAAACATTACTTATTAAAAATAATAAACAAAAATTAGGAAAAGATAAACAAAAAACTGTATTAGATGATGAGATAGATGCTCTTTCTATCGCTCTGGCTGGTGCCCAATACTATAATAGTTATTAAGACTTGCATTTTTTTAAAATATCTGCTAAATTGTGTGGAAGTAACAATAATTTACAAATAAAAAATAATTACATTAAAGTTAGAAAAGTTAGAATTTTATATATGATAAAAGAAGAAGAAAATATAGATGAATTAAAAGAAATAACAGAATTAAACCCTGATATATTAGAAGATGCTCTAGGTGATACTATTATAATGGAGGAGGATGAAGAAGAAATATATTTCTCTGTGTCTACTGATGATGATTTAGATATTGCTTTTATTGATGATGACACTAGAGATTGGATATAGCACAAAGTCGTGTTATAGTTATATATAACAATGAATTATTTATATAAAAATTATAAAAAAATAAAAAATGGAAATATAAAAAAAATCCATTATTATAAAAATAAAAGTTTTAATTTCAAACATTTTTTAAAAAATATTTTGTTTTTAATATTTGCTATTATTATATTTATCATTGCCTTTATAATATTTAAATTAGCAACTATTACTTTACCTGACTTTTCTAATTTTGAAAACCGTAATATCTCCAACTCTACCAAAATATATGACAAAACTGGAAAGGTAGTACTTTATAATGTAAATGATAACATACGTCGCACTAGTGTCACTTTTGATAAAATATCAAACCATATTAAAGATGCTACTATTTCTATCGAAGACAGTCACTTTTATGAGCATTATGGTATACGGCCTACATCTATATTGAGAGCAACTTTAATCAATATAACTCGTGGTGGCTTTTCTCAAGGAGGATCTACAATAGATCAACAAATTATTAAAAATTCTCTATTAACAAGAGAAAAAACTATATCCAGAAAGATTACTGAGTGGATAATGGCAATAAAATTAGACTCTCAAGTCTCAAAAGACGATATTTTAAATATTTATCTTAATGAAAGTCCTTATGGTGGATCTATTTATGGAGTAGAGGAAGCATCCCAATCATATTTTGGTAAATCAGCATTAGATATCACAATTGCTGAGAGTGCTTATTTGGCTGCTATACCACAAGCTCCTACTTATTATTCACCTTTTGGTATACACACAAAAGAATTAAATAATAGGAAAAATATAGTATTACAACGTATGTATGAGCTTAATCATATTAATGATATTGAGTATGAAAATGCTAAAAATGAAAAGGTTACTTTCCGTTCTCGTGAAGACAACAGTGGTAAAGCTTTACATTTTGTTTTCTATATAAGAGAATATTTGGAAAACAAATATGGTAAAGATATAGTTGCAAATGGTGGTTTAAAGGTCATTACCACTCTAGATTGGGATATGCAAAAAGCTGGTGAAGAGATAGTAAAGCGTGGTGCTCTAACTAATGAAATAAAATTTAAAGCTAAAAATGCTGCCTTGGTAGCAATCAACCCAAAAAATGGACAGATATTAACAATGATAGGCTCCAGAGATTATTATGATCAAACTGTAGATGGTAATTTCAATATGGTGAGTACGGCTTTACGCCAACCTGGGTCTACTTTCAAACCATTCGTTTATTATTTAGCTTTTTCTAAGGGGTTAAATCCAGATACTATTATATATGATCTACCAACTCAATTCAGTACTAATTGTGATGCTGTAGGTACACCAAATCCTGGATACAAAGAAGGTGATTGTTATATGCCTGTAAATTATGATGCTAAGTTTCGTGGTCCAGTAAGTTTACGTAATGCATTAGGTCAATCACTTAATATACCTGCAGTTAAACTTCAATATATAGTTGGAATAAATGATACTGTTAATTTAGTTAGAAGTTTAGGTATCAGTACTATAGATAAATATGAAAGTTATGGTCTCACTCTAGCTTTAGGAGCTGGATTAGTACATCTTTTAGATATAACAAACGCCTATGGAACATTTGCTAATAGTGGTGTATATAATAAACCTACAGGTATATTAGAAATAACAGATAAAGATGGAAATCAACTAGAAAAATATGATTCATCTTCTGTTGAAATTTTAGATAATAACTATGTAAATATGGTTAATAGTGTGTTATCTGATAATGTAGCAAAAACTCCAGCATATGGATTTAATAACAAAATGAACTTTGGTGATAGACCAGTAGCAGCAAAGACTGGTACCACTAATGATTATAAAGATGTATGGACTATAGGATATACACCATCATTAGTTGTTGGTATGTGGGCTGGTAACAATGATAATACTCCTATAAATAAGAAGGTGGCCGGTCTAGTAGTCACACCTATATGGCGTGAATTTATGGATATGGCTTTAAAAAATAAACCTATAGAATATTTTACTCCTTATGTATTAGACCCAAATACTCCTTTATATACAAAAGGTAACTATTGTAGTCCAACCCTGGGATCACACTCTATACTTTATGATTTAGGTAAAGAAAGCTCTGAACAGACAAAGCTTTGGCAATATCAAATATCACTATATGCTAGCTCCAGCTCTTGCCCTTCTCTTATTGATTTAAATAATAATTATAACTTTACTGACCATAATACTATATTATCCACTACAACTATACAATAATCAAAAACAATTATAAATTTTATCTATTAAGGGGCATTAGTAAATACACAAAATCATTATTACTTTCACTTTTTATAAAAATAGGTCTTCTTGATAAAGTGAAACGTATGCATATACTATTTCCATTAATTTTTGTTATCCCCTCTAATAAAAGAGTACTATTATAATCAGATTCTAATTCGAAAGAGTTTGTACTTATTGGTATATTTTTTATTTCTATCTCTGACTCATAAGATCCTATATTTTTGTTACTTGTTTTTATATATAGGGTATTTTCTTTAATTATAAAATTAGAATATGAATAGTTATCTTTGAATAGCATTGTAGCACTCAAATTTGACGATAAGACAGACTTATCTAAAGAAATGACACCTAACCACTCTTTTGGAAATAATTGCTTATAATCAGGAAAGTTGCCATTTATAGTGCGCACTGCTATAAATGTATTATTTATACTTATAAGTATACCATCATTATAGCTTTCTATATCTAATTTTTCTGAATTTAATGATTCTAAAATAGGTAATAATATAGCCACAGTTTTACTTGGTATCATTATTGATATTTTACTTTCTGTATTACTATTTACTATTTTATTTTTATAAATAACATTAGATATATTAATCCTATTTTCTGCTAGCCTAAATGTATCAGTCGCGACTGTATATAGATAAGAATCCAAACTATACATATACACACTAGATATCTCTGGTTTGATATCGGTATTAGCTGCAGCAAAGCTTACACTTTTTATAGTATTTATAAAAGCTTCTCTGTCTATTATAAAATTATTTAAATCCAGAACATCTTTATACTTATTTTCTTTATTATCATCTTTATTTTCTTCGTTATTATTTTCTTCGTTATTATTTTCTTCGACTATTGTTGTTGTATTATTTTTTACAATATCAATAATAGGTAGCTCTGGTATATCTTCGTATGGATTGACTTGCAGCTTGATTTTACTTTTACCACTTTGTATAAAAAGAAAATTATCTATTAATTCTACTTTTAATATATCACTTTTAATCAAATTGGTAACTTTACTTATATTCATATAATTAATTACTAATTTACCTTTTATTTCTACTTTAGCATTTATACTAATCTCTAATATTACTTCTAAATTAGTAGATCTAAAGGTTATTAAATTATCATCGGCCTCTATGTGTATTAGCTCTATAATAGGAATCACATTACTCTTGGCATTTACTTTTGATATTGACATTAGAGCTTTATTTATATCATTGTATATACATTCAAATTTCATATCTTTTAATTAATTTATATCTTTTTATTATTGTATTACAATTATAACATATTATATATAATATGTTATACAAACTTTTTAGTTATGAGAGACTCCCTTAGTTAGGTGAGTGCGTATATAGGTTGTTGTATTTATTATATATAAAGTATAATAATATATATAGCTATGTGTGTAATGTGTATAAGTAAAATAAGCTATATAGTATAAGCTTTATACAGTATTTTTATTATATATTTATCCATAATAAACGAAAAGTAATAAAGTATATCTTGTTTTTATATGTATTATCATTACTAAAATATTATATATTTATCAACATGTTATTATTATGTTATAAAGGTGTTTTACACAGAATTATTATCTAAATTATACTAATATAGATCGTAACTCCTCTATTTCTTTACCTAAATGTGGATTAGTTTTAAGCTCATTTTTTATCTTTTCATATGAGTGTATTACTGTAGTGTGATCACGTCCACCCAATTTATCACCTATAGAAGGGTAAGATATATTGTACTCCTCTCTCAATATATACATAATTACTTGACGAGGATATACCACATCTTTTCTCCTTGTTTTACTATAAACTAAAGTCTCTTCTATTTGATAATATTCACAAATAGACTTTACTATTTCGTTTATAGACACTGATTTTTTAGACTTTATATTGTTTCTAATCAAGGACTTTACATCTATAATAGTAAGTATAGAATTCTTTACTGTTGCTTGAGTTATGAGTGTCGTAAGTACTCCCTCTAATTCCCTTATACTACTTTGTATAGTTTCAGCAATGAATTCTAAAGCTTTATCTTCAAAATATTTAGTATTATCAGCCGCTTTACGACGTAGTATAACTAATCTATCTTCATATGATGGACTACCTACATCTACTGCCATACCAGCTAGGCATCTAGTACGCATTCTATCATCCATACCAATTATCATATTAGGATGTACATCAGCTGAGAATACTATCTGCCTATTCATATCATGCATAAGGTTAAAAAGATGAAAAAGTTCATCTTGTGTTTTATCTTTATTAGTGATAAATTGTATATCATCCATTATAAAAACATCAAACTTACTATATTTATCTTTAAATTGAGTCCTTTTATTTTGATTAACTGCGTTTACATACTCAGTATGATACTTTTCAAATGAAGTATAATAAATTTTCTTTTCTGGATACTTTCTTTTTATACTGTTACCTAAAGCTTGTAATAAATGAGTTTTACCTAGACCACTATTACCATAAATAAAAAGTGGATTATATGCTAAACCAGGATTAACAACTACTGCATTAGCTGAAGCATAAGCAACATCATTAAAGTCACCAGTCACATAAGAGTCAAAAGTGTATTTAGGATTTAGACCATCATCACGGTTAATATAAAGATCATTAAGTGGTAATATTCCTTGATTAATATAACCTATATTTTGATTTGTTTTTTTAATTATTTGATCTGTTTTTATTATTACAAAAGAAAGAGAACGCACAGAATCATTAATAGATCTTAATATTCTTATTAGAGACTTATCATATTTCTTTTCTAACCAATCTTTAATAAATTGATTAGGTGACCCTATAGTTACACAACCATTTGTAAATGATGTGATACGAGTATTCTTAAACCAAGTATTAAAATTAACCTTTGATACTTCTAACTGTATTTGATTTAATACTATATTCCATACTTGTTCGAAATCCATATACATAAGTATACATTGAAATGAAATAAAATGTAACTTGCTAAATATCTCAAAATGTTATAGAATGGTATTTATGTCAGTAACATATCAACCAAAGAACAAGAAAAGGATGACGACTCACGGATTCCTAGTGCGCATGGCCACAAAGTCTGGTCGCGCTATTATTAATAGACGTCGCGCTGATGGTCGCAAGAAATTAGCGGTTATACCCTCTAAATAAAACAAAAGGTGGCCGCGTAGCGGCCACCTTTTATTTTTATGATTAAAAAAATATATAAACTTAAAACAGAAGATTATAAATTACCATTTAAAAGTATATATAATGGAGAGTTTTTGAATGTGCGCATACATTTATATAACACTTTTTCTAATACAACATCTCCATATAGTCGCTTTGGAGTAAATATAAATAAGAGAGTAAGTAAAAGTGCAGTGGGGAGAAACAGAATAAAGAGATTAGTATATGATATATTATCAACATCTAATATAATACACATAAAAGAATCACTTAAAAACACAACAAATAACAAAACAAAGCTTTATATAATTATACTTAAAAAAGTAATAGACAAAAATAATATAGAAAAATTAAAAGAAGAATTAAAATGTATAAATTAAAATATAAAATTACTTTTATTTAAAGCTATTATTTATAGCTTTAAATAAAAGTAATTTTATGTTAGAATAAGGGAATGGAAAAATATGTGTACACTCCTCTGACCGAGTCAATGGTCTACTTTTATCATATGTTTGGAGATATAGGATGGTCTATTATATTAGTAACTTTAATAGTTAAAATATTATTATTGCCTTTAAATATAAAGGCCTCATTAGGAGCTGAGAAGACACAGCGTGCAATGAAGAAGATAAAACCAGAAATAGAAAATATAAAAACTAAACATAAAGGAGATAAAATGGCAGAGGCTCTCGCCATGCAAGATCTTTATAAAAAAGAAAATTTCAATCCTATCAGTGGGCTGGGTTCAATACTAATATTACTTTTACAAATACCTATAATTTTTGGTTTATATCATGTGTTTAATACTCGTATAGCTGAAAATATAAATCACATAGCTTTTGGACTTTTTAACATTACAGACAAACATATATGGATGGGTATATTTTCTGGTACTACTATGTATTTACTTAGTAAAATTACTTTAAAAAAGCAAATAGTAGAAGACCAATCAGAGACACAAGCCGCTATTGCAAACATGATGCGTATACAAATTACTTATGTATTTCCAATTATTATAGGCTTTTCTGGTGCTATATTACCGTCTGGTATAGGTATATACTTTGTAGTATCCAATCTATTTGGTATAGTACAGTACTCTATTATAGATTTCTTTAAAAAGAAATTATAAATATATTAACTTTAAATATTAATAATATAATTTAAAATACTTATAATATATTAATTTAATATTTGTTTATACAGGCGTATACATCACAAGCATAATTCTTTACTGAACACATATTGAATGATCCAGCGCCAGGGGCTATAGGACAAGCCCATTTGGGTATGGGACTAGTAAATCCGACACTGCTATCACAGCTCACACTTTTATCATTTGGATTATCTCCATTTGCACAGCAGTTATAGGCTGCAAAAGCTTGTGATATTCTATCTACGTTGTTATAAGATTTTGATACACTATTGTATTTATTTTTATACTGTTTTATACCTTCTGCTATATTATTATGTAAATCTAATATTTCTGTATTACAGGTATTACCTGATTTTCCACCGTTATAACTTTTCATATTGATTTGCATTAATCCACAGTCGGCATAACCGTTATTAGCATGATTACCTATAGCATTAGGAATACCTGTACTCTCACGACACGCAATGGCTAGAGGTATACGATAGTCTATACCAGCCTTGTTAGCCTCATCTTTTACAACTAATAATATATCAGGGGTGAAATTACAAGTTTTTGAGCATGTTTTACCACTGCATATATTTTGATTATTATTTATCTTTTCTATTGTTGAAACTGTGCTGTCACAGGCTGTTGACCCTAAACCACCACTACCAGTAGGTGCGCCACTACTTACATTTGATTTACCACTAACTATGTTTGATGCTGTATTGACTATCCCACTCGCCCCCTCACTCACTACCTTCGTCACATTATTACTCAATATATCTGGATTAATAAAATATAACAAAGACCAAGTCACCATAGCCAACAATATACCCCTCAA
>JAYTYR010000038.1:0-6580 GCA_043742265.1 bacterium
CCAGCGGCGGGTACGGCTGACCAAGTAGGCACCCCACTTATCATGGTTAGTACTTGATTGGTGGTGCCAGTAGCTATAGTATTGAGTGTGCCTGATGCACTACCCACTAATAGATCTCCTTTGTTGTATATAGATATACCTGTGCCACCTCTAGAAACTGACAATACTCCCACCCAAGTAGGAGTAAAGGTGTGTGTAGATCCAGAAGATACCACCGTAAGCTTCATATTGGTATCTGTACCAGTAGCAAAGGTTTGTGTGCTGGCATTGAGACCGTTAAGGAGAGAGATGACAGTGCTAGATGATGATACTGTAATCCAGTTGAGATTCCCTACTCCATCAGTCTGTAATACTTGGCTAGCTATACCATCTGCTCCGGGGAGAGTCCATAGTACATTGGCAGAGATAGAGTCAGGAGCGCGGAAGCCTATGGTGTTTGTACCATTAGTAGCGAGCTCTAGCCATTGCATCAGTCCTGTGAGTCCAGTGGATGTACCTACAGGACGTAGCTGAGTGACAGAAGGAAAGCAGTTGAGATCTGTGGGGGCACAACCTGGATCGAGAGTCTCACCGATAGCAAACGGTGTGGAGCGTGGAGCGGCGTAGATGGTATCTATACTATAATTAGTAGATATAAAAATAAAAGACAGTGCAAGCGATGAGCGTAGAACAAGTGAAAATATATTTGTATTCATGTGTATGATTTAAATAACCTTTTAATAATTTATTAATTAGATCTTCCAATCTATAAATAGATCCAGGTATGGACTATTGTTAATATTATATAACAGACACGCAAATATACAAATAGTAATTACAATAAAACTGTGGACAAAGTAAGGGCGACCCATGCTGGGTCGCCCTTACTACGAATACTTCGTATTCGCATTATATACAATTTTCTGTATAGCTTTTTATAAACTGCTCCACACTCACCATCTCTACATGGCCATCTGCTCTACCCTTTAGCTCTACTCCACCAGCTGCTATAGACTTTGTCGACACCGTCACACGCATCGGCATACCGAGTAGGTCGGCGTCAGCGAATTTCTCACCTGCCATCACGCCTTCTCTATCATCCCATAGCACATCTACTCCAGCCTTATTTAAAGCCATATATAGATATTCTGAGAGCTTATAACTTTCCTCATCTACGCTTTTACCTAGTGTCACTATATGCACCTGATATGGCGCTACACTATGTGGCCACACTATGCCTTTTTCATCCGATAAAGTTTCTACTAATACTCCTACAAGTCTAGTCACTCCTATGCCATACGAACCTAAATATACTGGTCTCTTACTACCATCTGCTTCGGTGTAGTATAGACCTAGCTGTTCGCATTTACCTGTACCAAAAGTAAAGATGTTACCTACCTCTGAGGCACGTACCATTTCAAAATCACTTTCTACAGCACCTAGTTTTGCTAAATTCTCAATATTATACACTTCTTCATTTATTGCTAGCCTGTCTTTACCTATTTTATATTTGTGTACGTATATATTATCTTCACCTGCCTCGCAAATAGTTTGAAATTCATGGGAGAATTTGTCGGTAAACACTCCTCCACTAGCCGAAGTCACATAAGTGTTATCACCTATGCCAAGTCTCTGATATACTCGCATATAAGCATCTATAGTCTCATTATAAAATTTCATGTGAGTCTCTTCATCGATAGCGTATGAATACATGTCCTTCATTATAAACTCACGGCAACGCATGATACCACTTTTAGCCCTTGTTTCATTTCTAAACTTATTTTGGAATTGATGTACATATACTGGTAGGTCTTTATAGCTATTTATATGATCCTTCATCATTAATGTTATCGGTTCTTCGTGTGACCAGCCAAATCCAACTTCTGTCTCATTTTTAAGTTTAGATTTAAACCATACATCCACATTCTCATCTGACCATCTATCTGTAATCTCCCAATTTTCTTTCTTTTGTAGACCTGACATTATTATTTCCAGAGACCCCAGAGATTGCATCTCTTCGTTTATTACTTTCTTGATATTGTTAAGCACCATTAAACCTAATGGTAAAAGTGAGTATACTCCTGCCATTTCTTTATGTATATAGCCAGCGCGTATCAGTAGTTGGGCATTACGAGATACCTCGTCACTTGGCGACTCTTTGCTAGTTTTGGTAAATAGCTTGCTTTGTCTCATATATTTTTTGATTTTTTTAAGGGGGGTTAGAAGGGGCCTGAGTCTACTTCATAAAATCATTAATCGTAACCACCACTATTAATAATAGTAATACCACAAAGCCTATACCATTGATAAGTGCAGCTTTACTCATTTTTATTTTCTTTCTAGTCACTAATTCATATAGTACCATTAGTATGCGTCCACCATCGAGTGCTGGGAAAGGTAACAGGTTAAAAACTGCCAAGTTGATAGACAGTATCGCCGATAGCAAGAATATATTAGATATAGATCCACTCTCAGCTTGCTCGCCGACCACTCGCGCTATGCCCACCGGCCCAGATAGGTTATTTAATGTCTCTCGATCTGTATGGATTATACCACGCCCTAGATCTCTCAAGCCTTTGAGCGTAAGTATGGTATAAAATTTAGTATCACTCCAAGCTTTCTCTATCGATTCATCAAATCCGAGTGAGAGGTGACCTAGCACTTCAAAGCTGATACCTATAGCTTTCTTGTCTTTGTTTATACCATATACACCTGTCACTGTGGACACACCTTTATCTTTACCATTAGTCCAGTTGATAGTAATATTATTATCTATATTTTTATTAAAGAAGTCTTTGGTACTGTCTCCGCTACTGATATCTGCTTTATGGCTAGTCATATCATTCTCTCCATTTACAGTGATGGAGTCGACTATATACCCAGGTCTGATACCCGCATAATAGGCTGGGCTTTTCTTGTTCACGTCTAATATTACCAACTGTATATCCATCACTCTACCTTTATATGCTACATCGTCCGCCGAGACCAGCGCATTACTTTTTGCAATAGCAAAAAATATGACAAAGGCTAGCACCCAATTCATAATGACACCAGCGACCAGTACCAGTATCTGCGCCCATTTGGGCCTATTACTAAATATACGCTTGTCATCGGCATTACCTCCATCCTCGCCCCATATCTTGACATAGCCACCTATAGGTAAAGCATTAAATTTATATTCAGTCTCGCCTATTTTCTTTTTCCAAAGTGTGGGGGGGAATCCAAATGCAAACTCGTCCACTCTACACCCTGTCATCTTTGCCAATGCGAAATGCCCTAACTCGTGTATCATAACTAGCACCAGCAATATGATTATAAATATTAGCACTGATAGTATGGACATATGATTGTTTATTAAAACGCTTATTATTTGTATATGATATATATTATAGCATATTTATTTAATTTCCCATCACCTCATTTTCTTTTTTGGAAAAGATATTATCGAGGGTGGTTGTAGCTTTGTCTATTACAGTTTGCATAGTTTGCATCATTGTTTTCTTGTCATCTTCTCCGTATTCACCATCTTTGGCTCCGGCTTCTATTTCTTTTTTTACTTCGTCACGTATAGCACGCACTCGCACACGAGCCTCTTCTAATCTCTCTTTGGCGAGCTTGACATACTGAGTGCGGCGCTCGGTAGTGAGTGACGGGAATGACACTCTTACTCCATCACTGTCGGACCCGACCGAAAGTCCTAGATTGGCTTCATTGATAGCCTTTTCTATATCCCGTATTTGACTTTTATCAAAAGGTATCACTCGTAATGTCTTGGCATCCTCTATGTTAATGGCAGCCACATGAGGCAGACTCATCCATGATCCATAAGATTCTACATTCACATGGTCTAGTACTGCCGGTGTCGCCATACCTGTATGTATACTACGCATCTCTAGCACTAGCCAATCAGTAACTTTGTTTATATTGTCTTCTATATTTTCGTACATCTATATATTATAGCATAAATTTTATGTTTTAGCCTAGTGATGACGAGATTAGTGTCTATAATATATATCAAACAATACACCCATAGGGTGTATTGTTTTGCTTTTATTTTAAATTAGCAGCATTCACATTTCTTGCCATTGTGATTTACATCACAAGCTCCTTCATTTTTAGCATATCCCATTTTAGATAATAAAGAAGTGTCGTACATAGAGTCCACCGAATGACGACCTCCACCCACCATCATCAAAGCGATGAAGTTGAGGCACAGCACAAAGGCGTATTCATATCCACCATGCATAGAGTTAAAACCATTAGCCCAATGCACTTTCATAATTGCCACCAGCATAACTATAAGACCTAACGCAGCTGCAATACGAGTATTAAATCCAACAATCAAAGCCAAACCACCGAGTAGCTCTGTATATGCCACTATATAAGTCCAGAAAGATGATATACCCATACTACCAAACATAGCCACAGTAGCATTCATATCTCCCACCTTCATCCATCCATGATAGACAAACACTACTCCGACCGCGATACGAAGTAGTAATATGGCACAGCTTTTATATTTCATAAATTTTTAAATTAATATATATTAAGGACAATTTAATTTTATTTAAAATGTCCTGTATACATTATACTATAATTTTTTATTAAAAATCTATATATTATGCACTTTTATAGATTCAACAAAAGTCGTATCTCCTCCCCTGGCTCCCACGGAGGATCAAATGATAGCTCTACCTCACCCTCACCACTATTTAGCTCATGCAGTGACTGCTCCACCTGCTCTATTATAGAGTCCGCAAAGGGGCACATCGGGCTAGTGAGTGTCATAGTGACTCGTAGACTATCATACATTTGAAAGTCCTCCAGCCACTCACCCATCTCTATATTACGAATGAGACCTAGCTTGACTATATCTATATCCAACTCTGGATCTATGATCTCTCGTAATTTATTTTCTATATCTTCTTTATTTATCATATTTGTCTATTTTTCCTTCTTCTATATTATAAACTGTGGATACTTTCGTATATTCTGACACTTCAGTATGATGACTGACAATGATAAACCCAGTATAGAAATTTTCTATCATAAAGTTCACCACTTTATAAATTTTATCTATACTCTCTCTATCTACTCCGCTATCTATTTCGTCTAGCAGTATATATTTGGGTCGTAGTGCGAGCATATGTAATAGCTCGCACTGTTTCTTTTCGCCACCGCTCATTTTATAATTCAGATCACGCTGTATGAAGCTTTTATCTATACCAAACTCCTCAGCATATTTATTTAATTCTTTATTAAGGTCTAAAATACTCATTTGTGATCTACTCTTGCTTTGATCGTTATCTTTGTTTTTACTATTATATATTTGCTTTGTTATGGCTTTATGTAATAGCTGTATGAGAGACACTCCTTCTATCTCTGGCACAGACTGCATGGTGATATATAGTCCAGCTTGCGCACTAGCCAGAGTGTCATTATTTTTTATCATCACATTATCCACAATGATATCACCATTTGATATTTCATAATTGGGATGTCCCATGATAGCAGACAGCAGACTACTCTTGCCACTACCATTACGTCCGTTTAGTACTACCACTTCTCCAGCGCCCACCTCCATACACACATCAGTCAACACTGTCTCTCCGTCCTTTATTTTTACTGTTATATTTTGTAACTCTAACATACAGACATAGTAGCATAATTTAAACTTGTTGTATAATCTTCTCTATTGCCCGATAAGATAGCAGCGCACAATTAACTCGTGACGGAGTGATCTGTATACCCAGCATCTCATACACGTCCCCAGGCATCATCATCTTTAAATCATTTACACTTTTACCTTTTATATATTCACTCATCATACTCATGCTGGCTTGAGATATAGCACAGCCCACACCAGACCAGGACACATATGAAATTATAGAGGTTAATTTTACACACATCTCTCCGCTATCTCCACAACTAGGATTATCCCCTTCACCACAAAAAGTATTTTGCATTTCTCCCCTCCCCTTGTGGGAGGGGTCGGGGGTGGGGGTTAGGGGTCGGGGTGCTTTATTCCTGGGATTATTAGCATGATCGAGTATATTGTCTTGATAGAGGTCATTCATGTGGATATTATAAGTTATTTCACTTGACAAAGCAACCACTTTCGCGATATGATGACAAAGTCATTCGTAAACGAGGAGACTCTACGCACGAATGTATGACTCTCGCCACGGCGAGGGAGTTCAAAGAAAAAATGGGTGAAGACGGCAAACAAAAAACGCCATCAACACCCACATGGAGATGGTCTTGAATAAAAAACCCGAAGAAACCAGCCCTCCCAGTCATATGATCGTGGGTGGCAAAAAATGGCCGGTCCATAATTCCACCACAGAAACGGGGTCTGGCATGTACTGTTCCGGTGATGGGCTCATAAGTGGAAGCTGGTCTTTTGCCCACAGCAACAGTCAAAAGGCTTTGCCCAAAAATACCCCCGCGCCACGTCGCGCTTGAAGGAGAGCCACATGGCAAAAAAACGCGTCAATCCGAACCGCGTCATTCGGCGTATGCAGTGTGAAGAGCAGCTCGCTCGCGAGCTGCTCGAAAAGGCAAAGGCCAACAAGCCCAAGCCGAGCTGATCGATGCGACA